>CAIQIC010000070.1 GCA_903871765.1 uncultured Lentisphaerota bacterium | reverse complement strand
GCCGGCGCACCCTCCCCGGCGCCGGCGGCGACATCAGCTCCATCGCCCGCTCCGGCCGCACCTGCGCCGCCGCCGGCCGGCGGCGACACGCTGACGGCGCTCCGCACGGCCCGTCAAAAGGCGCGGAACCTCACGCGCCGGTAATGAACGCAATCCGCCTGCCGGGGGTAGCGCAATCCGGCTGTATGCCGCAACTGGGCTGAGCTTGGGTCGAAAAATGGTTGAAAATGGCGGATATTCGGCTTGACACGACCGGACAGCAAGCCATCATCGCGTCATGAATGTTTGTAGCACCATGGCGCTTCGGAAGGCGGCTTTGGCTTCTCGTCCCGGAAAAGGAATCAATCATCGTGATTAACGAATTCAAAATCGAAAACTTTCGGGGATTCTGCTCGCTGGAATTGAAAGACCTCAAGCGAACGAATCTGATTGTTGGGCATAACAATTCGGGCAAGACCTCGTTGCTGGAAGGGATTCTGTTGTTGTGTGAACCAAACCGTTCAGGCGACCTGCCGGAAATGTTCCGTGCCAAGCAGGGAGATCCTGGTAATCGTTTTTTCAGATGGCTGTTTCGTGACGGTATGAAGGTTCGGCATTCAACACTTTCCTGTCGAACTGATGGAGAGAACCATATCGTTTATCTTAGTTCTTCGTTTCATAACCAAGTTATGATGGACAGAGATACTGGGCGGCGTTTTGCCGTGCATAGAAACGATGTGCAATTTCAGCTCTTCGAGGATGGAAGGTGGGCCCCTCTGACCTGTCGAGCAATCCCCGTCCAGCATCGCGATTCAGGCACTTTGGTATCACTGGTGGGAAACGCGAATCGAAAACGTGAAGGCGAAGAAACATTACAGACCATCGTTGCTTGTATAGATCCGAGAATACGCAAAATCCGCGTAGATCCTGGCAAAGACGGGAATCAGGTAATTGTTGACATTGGGTTGAGCGAACTGGTTCCGATCTCGCAAGCCGGACAAGGCGTCTATCGATTGGTTTCAATTCTGGCCGAAATCATCGGCGAGCAGCCGAAGGTCGTGTTGATTGATGAGGTCGAAAACGGACTTCATCATTCAGTGCATGAACAAGTCTGGGCCGGATTGGCCGAAACGGCTGAGAAATTGGATGTGCAAATATTCGCCACGACGCACAGCAACGAATGTCTCGTCGCCGCGCATAAGGCTTTCTCGAAAAGGAAGAGTTACGATTTTGGCGTCATTCAACTTTTCCGTGTCGAGTCCGGCGTGCAGGGCCGAGTTTTGGACCAGGAACACATCGAAGCGGCAATCGCAGGCGACATCGAACTCAGGTGATGTGATGGCGCGTAATTTGATGAAGATCGAAGATTTCGATCGCGTTCTGGGTGTGGAAGGATATTCCGATTTGTTGTTCTTTGCGGAGCTGCTGGAAGAGATCGGCAAGCATGGCCGGGTCTTCATCAAGGAAATCGAAGGCACATTCGGACTGGAAAAGAAACTTGAAGCGCTGATCTCTCCCGCCCTGCTCTCAGCCAAGAAAAAAATCGGATTTATATTTGACGCCGATACGGATGCCCATAGTACAAGGAATAAACTTCAGCGCCTTCTTTCCACGCTCACAGGCCAGGCCGTGAAAGACGGCGAATGGACAAACGGCGTGCCGCAAATCGGACTCTTTATCGTACCTGGCGGCAGCGTGAATGGAGAAATCGAAACCCTTGTGTGGCAATCGTGGACAAGCGATCCTGCAAACGCAGGACAGAGGCAATGCATTGAACAATTTATTGCATGCATGCAAAATCAGCAGGCTAAATCCCGCAGTGCTGATAAAGCACCGGTTGGCGCGCTGCTGGCTATTCGCTACGACGACGACCCCCGTCTTGGGCCAGGGGCAAGGGCCAATGTTTTCGATTTGAGGCGTCCGGAGTATGATTCGCTGAAGACCTTTCTGGCCACGTTCTAAACTGCTAATCATGGCTCCCGAACTACTCCCCTATGAAACGCACGATGCGCCCATCCGCCACCTCCGCCTGGCAGCAGGCCAAGAACCATGGCATTGATGTCTCGCTCTTGGCCGCCAATCTCCGCAAGACGCCGGCTGAACGCCTGCGGCAGCACGGCCGCGCGCTTGCCACGCTGGAGGCCCTGCGCGACGGCATGCGGCGGAAACCGGATATCATCCTGGCCAGTGAATCGCCCCGGCGGCGTGAGTTGCTCACGCAACTGGGCGTCCCCTTCCGCATCGTCCCGCCGTGCCACGACGAGCGGCGCCAGCCTGGCGAAGCCCCCGCGGACTACGCCCGGCGCAACGCGCGGGCCAAGGCCCGCTCCGTCCTGGCGCGCGTGGCGGCCGGAACCCGCCGGCCGGCCCGGCGGGTCATCATCCTCGGCGCCGATACCATCGTCGTACGCCGCGGCCGCGTGCTGGAAAAACCGCGCGACGCTGCCCACGCCTGGGCCATGCTGCGCGCCCTGTCCGGCCGCCGCCACCAGGTGATCACGGGCCTGTGTTTTCTGGCCACCCGGCCGCCGGCGGCGCCCGTCGCGCGCACGCTGGTCGTGCGCACCGACGTGCTGTTTCGTGCGCTGCGGCCGGACGAAATAAACGCCTACGTGGACACCGGCGAGCCGCTGGACAAGGCCGGCGCCTACGCCATCCAGGGCGGCGCCGGGCACATGGTCCGGGAAATCCACGGATCCTACACCAACGTCGTCGGCCTGCCGCTGGCCGAGGTCGCCGAGGTGCTGGCCCGCTTGCTCCAATGACCCTCCTTCGTCCCGATGCTCTGGAGATCGGGACTTCGGCAGCAATTGTAATTATGACCGCCATGCGCCGGACGGACAGGCAGGAATGCCTGTCTTACCGAAGTAAGTCGGCCATTCCTGGCCGACTCAGCGGCCACCCAAAGCCATAATTACAATTGCTGCCCTTAAGCAATGACCATTTGCCACGGCACCGGTGAATCGGTATATATTGCCGGCAACCGATGACCAATCGAAGGTAATGCGCATGCACATTCCCGCCACCCAGCACGCCCTGCAACTGGTCGGGCCGGACGAACTCCGGCTCAATACTGCAAAGGCAGTACCAGCCCCCGGGGCGCGCCAGGTGCTGTGCCGCGTCGAGGTCTGCGGCCTGTGCTTCTCCGATCTGAAACTGCTCAAACAGTTCTCGGCGCATGCCCGCAAGTCGCCGGTGATCTCCGGCGTGGACGAGTCGGTGCTGGATCAAATCCCCTCCTATGTGCCCGGCACGGCGCCCACCGTGCCCGGCCACGAAACGGTCATCCAGGTGGTCGCGGCCGGCCCGCAGGTCCGGCATTACAAGGTGGGCGAGCGCTACCTGGTCCAGACCGACTGGCGCTGGCTGCGCACGGCCAGTTCCAATGCGGCCTTCGGCTACAATTTCGAGGGCGCGCTGCAGGAGTACGTGCTGCTCGACGAGCGCATCCTGATTTCGCCCGAAGGCGCCTCCATGCTTCTGCCTGCCGCGCGCAACAAATCCGCCTCGGCCATCGCGCTGTGCGAGCCGTGGGCTTGCGTCGAGGATGCCTACGTGGTGCGCGAGCGCCAGACCCTCGCGCCCGAAGGCGCGCTACTGATCGTGGCCGAAGCCGAAATCGCAGCGAACGTGCTGCAAAACTTGTTCAGCGATTTCGATCTGCCCCGGTCGGTCACGTGGCTGGCCCCGCGGCGGCCGCCCGCGGAGTGGCGCCTGCCGGTGCAGGTCATCAGCGAGCTCGATGCGGCGCCGGATGAGTCCTTTGACGACGTCATTTATTTCGGCGCCAACGCCGAGATGGTGGAAGCGCTGTTCGACAAGCTGGCCCCGCATGGTTTGATGAACCTCTGCCTGTGCGGCGGACGGTTCGGCCGGCCGGTCGTCACCGCCCTGGGCCGCGTGCACTACGGCGGCATACGCCTCACCGGCACGCCCGGCGGGGATCCCGCCGACGGCCTGCGTCGTATTCCGGCCACCGGCGAAATTCGCAAGGGCAACAAGATCCATGTGATAGGCGCCGGCGGCCCGATGGGCGTCATGCACGTGGTGCGCAACCTCTGCCAGGGCGTGCCTGGCGTCAGCCTCTACGCCGGCGATCTCAGCGACGAACGGCTGGCGGCGCTCTCGGCGATCGCCGCGCCGCTGGCCGCCCGGCGCGACCTGGGCTATCACCCGTACAACGCCCGGACATCGTCCCCGACCGGCGTTGCCTTCGATTACGCCGTTGTCATGGCGCCGGTGCCGGCGCTGGTAGCCGCCGCCGTCGGGCAGGCCGCGTCGCGCGGCATCATCAACATTTTTGCCGGCATTCCGGCCCACGTCGCCGGGCCGATCGCGCTCGATGCCTACGTGGACAAAGGGTGCTATTTCATCGGCACCAGCGGCTCGACGCTCGCGGACATGCAGGCGGTCAAACAAAAGGTGGAGGCCAACCAGCTCGACACCAATGTTTCCGTCGCCGCGATCTCCGGCCTCGAGGGCGCCGTCGAGGGCATCCGCGCGGTCGAACAGCAGCTTATCCCAGGGAAAATCATGGTGTATCCCGCCTGCAAGGGCCTCGGCGTCACGCCGCTTCCCCGGTTGGCGCAGACGCACCCCGCGGTTTTTCAGTGCCTGGAGCAGGGACTCTGGACCCGGCGCGCGGAGGAGGCCCTGCTGGCCGCCTACGCCGGCCGGGACGGCGTTTGACAGGCCGGGGGGCGGATGTTAGCCTCGCGGGCGGATGGGGAAGACCGGCGCCATGAGAGCGATGATGAAGCGTTATCTGCTGCTGGCCTGTGTTGTGCTGGCGTGCGCGGGCCGTGTTCCGGCGCAGGAGACGCCGCGCGCGCTGATCCAGCGCGTCGTGCAGAAGGCCGGCGGCGACTTGGCCCGGCCGTTGCCAGGCGCCGGCGCGCGCATGCCCAAGTTCTTTGACGAGGACGCCCGCCGCGGCGAGACTTGGGCCATTTACTGGCACGCGACCGGTAAGGGTTTGCCGGCCGGCGCCACCGTGTTGTTCGAGTATCAGCTCAACACCGCGCCTGGTATCCGGTCGTTGCATCAACAGTATGATTTCGTCACCCGCGGCGATCGCAAGGTCGCGTTCACGATCCCGGAACAGGATTACCGCGAAGGCGGTAACGTGAAGACCTGGCGCGTCCGCATCATTCACAGCGGCCAGCTCTTGGCGGAGCGCGCTGCGCCGAATTGGACGCCGCCGCCGGCGCGCTGACCGGCCGGCGGCAGACAGAAGTCAGAATTCAGGAGTCAGAATACAGAATAAGGTGCCTTCGGGCCATACAAGGGTGGGCCGCCGTGCGGTGCAACGGGCCAATCGCCGCCCGGCTTCCATGGTTTGCTTGTGCTATGGGCGTTTATTCTGTCTTCTGGCTCCTGACTGCTGATGTCGCTGTCCGGTAGTCTTTCAATAACCGCGCGATAACGCTTGGCAAAGCCGGCGGGAAAAGGTAAAGCTGTCGCGCGGCCAGCGAAAAAAGAAGGGACCACCGCAGTATGTATTCTGCTTCCGATCTCCGTAAAGGGCTGAAAATCGAAATGGACGGTGTGCCGTATGACATCGTGGAGTACGAGTTCTACCGGCCGGGCAAGGGCCAGGCGATGTACAAGTGCCGGATCCGGAACCTGCTCAACGGCAACGTGACCGACAAGACGTTCCGCGAGGTGGACAGCATCGGCCAGCCGGATCTCGAGGAACGCGAAATGCAGTTCTCCTACAACGACGGCGAACACTTTGTCTTTATCGAAAACCGGACCTATGAACAGATCATGGTCGGCGCCGAAGTCGTCGGCGAACAGAAACACTTCCTGGCGGAGGACATGACCGTCAAGGTGCTGTTCCACAACGGCCGCCCGATCACCATCGCGCTGCCGAGTTACGTGGAGAAGAGAATCGTCGTAACCGAGCCCGGCGCCCGCGGCGACACCGCCACGAATGTCACCAAGATGGCCAAGCTGGACACGGGCTTCGAGGTCGGCGTGCCGCTGTTCATCAACGAAGGCGACACCATTCGCATCGACACGCGCACCGGCAAGTATTCCGAGCGCGTGGCGAAGAAGTAGGCGGCGCCGGGCATGCTGGGCTGAGGGTCATGGAAAACCAGGACGTTCAGCAGCCTGTGCCGGCCGCCCCTCCCGGCGGCCCTCTGCGCCAGCCGCCCGCCTCCGCCCTCGCCCCGTTCCTGCCCGTCCTGGAGCTGCGCAGCCGCGTGCTGCAGGCCATCCGCGGCTGGTTCGTCGAACACGGCTTCGTCGAGGTCGAGACCCCGGTGCGGCTGGCCGCGCCGGCGCTGGAGTTGCACGTGGACGCCGAGCCGGCGGGCGACCATTTTCTGCGCACCTCGCCCGAGCTGCACATGAAGCGCCTGCTGGCGGCCGGCGCCCAGCGCATTTTCCAACTGGGCCCGTGCTTCCGGCGCGGCGAGCGCGGCCGGCTGCACAACCCCGAATACACCATGCTGGAATGGTACCGGGCCAACGCCACCTATGCCGACATCCTGCTGGACACCAAGCTGCTGATCCTCGCTGTCGCCCGCGCCGTCAAGGGCACCACGGACCTGACCTATCAGGGCCGGCCGCTGCTCCTGGCGCCGGTATGGGAGCGCCTGACCGTGGCGCAGGCCTTTCTGGAATACGCCGGCTGGGATCCGGTGCAGCGCTACGATGCCGCCCGGTTCGATTTCGACATGGTGGACAAGGTCGAGCCGAAACTGCCGCGCGAGGTTCCGGTGATCCTGACCGATTATCCGGCCGCCGCCGCCGCGCTGTCCCGCCGCAAGCCGGGCCAGCCGGAGGTCGCCGAGCGCTGGGAGCTTTACCTGGCGGGGGTCGAGATCGCCAACGCCTATTCCGAACTCACCGACCCCGTGGAGCAGCGCGCCCGCTTCGCGGACCACGCCCGGCAGCGCGCCGCGGCGGGCAAGCCGGTGTATCCGCTGGACGAGGAATTCCTGGCTGACCTCGCGCACCTGCCGCCCGCCGGCGGCATCGCCCTCGGCGTGGACCGCCTCGTCATGATCCTCGCCGACCTCGCCACCCTGTCCGACCTCCTGCCGTTCCGGGAGTGAGCATCCTGCTCACGTCAGCCACAGCCAGACCAGGGCCGTCGGGACGAGCTGCAGGGTGGCGTTGTCCCAGCCGTGCGGCGAGACCGCCTCCGCTAGGGTGGCCGCGGCCCCGATGACCACGATCTTCCGCGTGTACCCGGTTCGCACGCGCCGCTGCTTCAGCCAACCGGCGAACCACAGAGCGGCCAATGACCACGCCAGCCCCGGCGGCCCGCCCAAGAGCAACGCCCGCCACGATGGTACGTTGTCGTTGAAGAAACCGAAGAGCCGGTCGAGGAACCAGTGCATCCTTGAGCCTTAAACCGCAGGCCTACGCCTTCAGGCGTCGTAGCCCCGGAGGTCATCGCCCGAAATCTGGTCGGCCGGAACCAACTTGTAGTGTCGTTCCTCGACGATGCGGATATCGTCCCCGAAACGGGCCAATTCGAACAGGGCGATCAAATCGTCCTCGATGAACTGGGCGGATATGGCTCGGCATAGCAAGTTAGGGAATTTCTCCGCGCAGCAGGCCATGTCCTGCCTGGTCTGTACGGTGGACAGGCGATCAGTGCCGCCCTTCGCCTGCACGGGAAGCACATATTGCCGGCCGCGCTTGTCGATGGCCACGTAGATTTCGTCGATCTCGACCTGCCCAAGGCCGGCAACCGTCGTGCGGAGATGATTTTGCAGCGAATAAGCGGCAACGCCCAGGAAGATGTCGAGCAGTCGATTGTAGCGGACTTTTGCCAACAGGGCCTGTTCGTCCGAGAGCGCGTAAGCCGCAACGATTTCCGGCGTCGCATCGGGGATCTTGATGGCCGCCATTTCGCGATTCGGCAGGATGCGGTTGATAGAAACCAACCTGAAGGCATACAGGGATTTACCTCGTCCTTCAATTACCCACTCCTTTCCGGGCGGTTGCGTCTTTGCAATGGCTACCGGCAGGGGCATTCTGTAACGAATCGAGTAGATCGCGTCGCCGAGATTTTTTGGCAATTTGATCCGTAGTTTTTTGGCCGTGGCTGTGAGTTCGTCGCGAGGGAATGGCAAGTCTGTCGCCCCGACCTTGTATCGACTACAAAATATGCTCTCGATCAATGCCGCGTATCTGTTATCGGCCTGTTTTTTTCGAATCATGAAACTCTCCTCATCGCTGTTGGGGCAGACGCTTCAATCTCTGACTGTTTCCGATTGTGCAAGCCATTCTTACGGTCGCGTCGTGCAATGGGTACTGGGACCTTCCAGTATTCCGCGGCTTCGCCCATATCCATCGAAAGGAGTTCGGGGCGACCGAGAGCAACGCGTTGGGCCGGCCTTCCCGGAACGATGCCGAGGCACTGAATTACCGCAATGGCAACAGCTCTGGCAAGAGGCGGCGGAACGGAATTGCCGATTTGGCGTGCGCCATGCCACTTCGTGACGTGAAAACGGAACCAGTCCGGATACCCGTGAAGGCGAGCCATTTCGCGAACCGTAATACAGCGAGGAAAGGCAAAATGGATGGGGCGTGGACTCGTGAAAGCGCCTCTGGCGGAATCCGTACCTGCGCGAAGCGTGTTGGAAACGCCGTTTCGTGGGAGTTTGAAGAATCGCGAAATGGGTTCGATTTCGCCTTCCTTTGTTGTCGCGAAACGTTTACGGGAAATGTCCGTATGCACGGTGCGCATGCTGGAGGTCAGGATGTCGGGACGCCAGTCTCGGATATAGCCGAAATGCCATGCGTCATCGCTTGCGCATCGCAATTCGCGGGAGTAGTCGGAGAGGACTCCTACACCCCGATACACCATGGAATCGGAAGTCATCAGTTCATCCCACAGTTCGACATCGGGCAGGTCGGCAAGCGCATTGTGGCAGGTTGGCGTTGGTTTTTTCCAGCCTCGACCAAACAGCTCGTTTTCGGTTGTGCTGCTCTCTTGCGGATAGTCTGGGACTGGCACGCCTTTCTTTGATCCGAGCAGGAAAAGGCGCTGTCGATCTTGGGGGACGCCGAAGTTCATCGCGTTCAGTACCTTCCATGGAATATGCACGCGATATCCCTCATCGCCGAAAGCTTCGATCAACGAGTCGAGGAACATGCGGTGTTTGCCGATGGTGAGGCCCTTGACGTTCTCGAAAACGAACATTTTAGCTCCCAGTTCGGCAACCAAACGCACAAATTCTTTGACCAGTTGGTTGCGAGCGTCGTCGAGCATTCGGTTTCCCATGAGTGAAAATCCTTGGCAGGGCGGTCCGCCGAACACGACATCGACCGTTTGTCGGCCTATCCCCGCGCACTCGCGCAACTCCTGCCCAGTCAACCCTACAATCGACCGTGCAAGCACTGCCGTTTCCGGAAAGTTGAAATGATGTACGGCTGCGTGGATCGGATCGATCTCCACGGCGGCGGCGATATCGAACCCGGCCTGTTCGAATCCCAGCGACATTCCGCCGGCACCGGCAAACAAATCGATCCCTATGGGTCGCCTATCCATGCAAAAAAGCCTCGATCCGCGCCTCAAGCGCGTCCCTTTTCTTGAGTTGGCACTGCCAGACGATCATGACAGACCAGCCCGCTTTTCTCAATCCATTTGCCTGCTTGCGATCACGGACCCTGTTGGCCGCGATCTTGGGCTTCCAGTATGCGATCCTGCTCTTGGGCAATCTGCCGTAGCGGCAGGAATGTCCATGCCAGAAACACCCGTGAACGAAAACCACTTTGCGCCTGCTGACGAAAACCAGATCGGGCTTTCCGGGCAGGTCCTTTCGCACAAGGGAGTAGCGGTATCCGAGCCGATGCACGATGGACCGGACCGCCATTTCGGCCCCGGTGTCGCGCGTATGCACCGATGCCATGATCTTGCTTCGGATGGCCTTGGTTACTCGGTCCATTTTCCGCCTTAAGCCTTCAGCCTCAGGCCTTCGGTCTATCTCTTCAGCGCCTCGATGGCTTTGACCCGGTCGCCCTCGAACTCAATACGCAGCGCCTCGTATTCGTTGGGTTGATGGATCTCCACGAGCACTACGCCGGGCGCAAAGCCGGCGCCGGGCCACGGTTCGGCCGCGGGCGCGAACACGGTGGCGTATTGCGGAGCGGTGCGATAATCGTACGCGGTGTAGGCCCAGACCTCGTTGATACCGTTGGTGGTGGCGCGGCGATAGATGCGGTCGGGTTCGCCGAGTGCCATGCGCACCGCGGCCGGGCTGAAGCCGAGGGCGATATGGCCCTGCCGCACCTGCGCTTGTACGTCCGGCGGGAAGCTGGCGAAGATTTCCGGATGCCGGCGGATGCGCGCCTCCGGCGTGGCGCAACCCGCCGCGATCAGCAGCAGCGGCAGCAACAGGATGGCGCGGGGCATCTTCATAGGCCCAGATTACACCGATGAAGAAGTAAACGCAAAGACTCAAAGTATAGCGGAAGACGCAGAGTAAGGAACGGATTAGGTTGAAAAACAGAGTGATACGGTGAGGAGCGCGGGCTTCCAGCCCGCTGCGTCCGGCATCCTGCCGGACGCCGATGACACAGCTCTGAATCTGCGGATGACTTTCTGCTCCATCCACCGGTATATTTTTATTTGCGGCTGTGACCTCCACTTTCCTTCGGGGCCTCTGTGGTCAATATCTTTGTGCTGTGCGCGGCGCCGCCGCGCGCTTGCATTGCGCAGGCGGCTCTGCTATCAGAACGCGGCTTTTGCATTCAGAAAAGGAGCGAATGATGGCCAGGGAAAAATTGACCGGAAACATGCTGATCGCCCAGAGCGGCGGCCCGACGGCGGTGATCAACCAGAGCCTCGTCGGCGCGGTGCTGGAGGCGCACAAGCACAAGGAAATCAAAAAGATCTACGGTTCGCTGCAGGGGCTGAAGGGCATCCTCGAAGCCAACCTCTGCGACCTCGGCCGGGAAACGCGCGCCAACCTCGAGTTGGTCGCCCGGACGCCCTCCTCGGCGCTGGGTTCGGTCCGCAAGAAGCCCACGCCGGAGGATTGCGGGAAGGTTTTCCAGGTGCTGCAGCAATATAATATCCGCTACTTTTTCTACATTGGCGGCAACGATTCCGCGGAGACCACGCACATCATCAACGAGGCCGCGCAGCAGGCCGGCTACCGGATGAAGTGTTTCCACATCTGCAAGACGATTGACAACGATCTGAAGGAAAACGATCACACGCCGGGCTTCGGCAGCGCGGCGAAGTTCGTCGCGCAGGCGTTCATGGGCGACAACCTCGACAACCGCGCCCTGCCGGGGGTGAAGATCAACGTGGTCATGGGCCGGCACGCGGGCTTCCTGACCGCGGCCGCGGCGCTGGCGCGCGTCTTCCCAGGTGACGGGCCGCACCTGATCTACCTGCCCGAGCGGCCGTTCGCGCTGGACAGGTTCGTCGCCGACGTCCAGCGCGTCTATGCCGTGCAGCAACGCTGCGTGGTGGCGGTGTCCGAGGGCATTGCCGACGAGCAGGGCACGGCGATTGCGGCCAAGTTCAGCCAGGAAGTGGACTCCCACGGCAATGTGCAGTTGTCCGGCTCCGGCGCGCTGGGCGACCTGCTGGCGAAGGCGATCAGGGATCAGGCGAAGATTTCGCGCGTACGGGCCGACACCTTCGGCTATCTCCAGCGCTCGTTTTGCGGCGTGGTCAGCGCCAACGATGCGAAGGAGGCGCGGCAGGCCGGCGCGGCCGCCGTCAAGTTCGCCACCGGCGGCCTGTTCGAAAACGGCAGCACGGCGATCAAGCGCGCGCCGGGCAAGAGCTACCAGGTCCGCATCGAGCGCACGGAGCTCAAGAACGTCGCCAAGGAAACGCGGCACATGCCGGACGAGTTCATCAACGCCGACGGCAACGACGTGACGCCCGCTTTCATCGCCTATGCCGCGCCGATCGTCGGCGCTCTGCCGAAAATCGGCCGCTTGAAAGCCGTGCCGGCGGTGAAGAAATAACGGCGGCGCGTCGCCGCCCTTCCCAGGACAGGCCATGGAAGTCGGCTTGAGTTTCGGCTCGAATCTCGGCGACCGCCTGACGAACCTGTCGGCGGCCCGGCAGCGGGTGCTGGCCGTGCCCGGCGTCCACCTGCTGGCCGCCTCGCCCGTGTACGAAACCGAGCCGGTCGGCGTGCAGCCGGAATACCAGCGCCTGGCCTTCCTCAATGCCGTGCTGATCGTCGCGAGCGCCGCCACGCCCGCGGCCTGGCGCACGGCCACGGCGCAGATTGAAGCGGAACTGGGCCGCGTGCGCACGACGGACCGGTTTGCGCCGCGCGTCATTGATCTCGACATCCTGTTCGCCGGCCACGAGGTCCTGGACGAGGGCGGGCTGGTTATTCCGCATCCGCGCTGGGCGCAGCGCCGCTTCGTGCTCCAGCCGCTGGCGGATGTCCGGCCGGACCTGGTCCTGCCCGGCGCCGCGGCCAGTGTTCGGCAGATCCTGGCGCGGCTGCCGGCCGGCGAAAAAGTCGTGCGGTTTTGCGAAACATGGTAAAACCTGCGTGCATGACCACGCGGCTGCTCATGCGGCGGAGCCTGGTATGGGCGCTGACGGCGCTGGCCGGGCACGTCGCACAGGCCGACCTGATTCTGGAGATGCCGCCGTACTCGTTTTCCGAAAAAACCGCCGCGACCATGGATGCTGCCCGGCAGGGGTTGACGACTGGGTATCACGGTGTAGCGCGATATCTGGACTCGTTTTTCAAGCGGGAAGATGCGCCCCCCGACATCCCCAAATCCACCGCCCGTGTCCGGCTGTCACTGCGTCTCAAGGATGCGGACGGCCTGTCGCCCAGCGCGGCCTTCTATGCCAAACTGGCGCTCCCGCATGCGGAAGAACGTCTGAATTTGTTTGTAGACAACCTCAAGCGCGGCACGTTGCCCGGCGACGAGGATCCCACCCTGGAAAGTCAGTTTAACGCCGGCGTGCGCGTCTGGCTGTGGCGCCAACTGCGGACCTATATTAATCTGGAAAGCGGCGTCCGCCTGC
The DNA here is from genome assembly GCA_903871765.1 of uncultured Lentisphaerota bacterium. Classification (GTDB taxonomy): domain Bacteria; phylum Verrucomicrobiota; class Kiritimatiellia; order CAIQIC01; family CAIQIC01; genus CAIQIC01. The sequence continues at coordinate 665 of CAIQIC010000070.1, read as the reverse complement.
ATGGCATTCCGGATCCCTTCGCCCAGTTGGAGTATCAGCATCAGCAACCCTGGGCGGGGTGGGTGGGGCGTTTCACGCAGCAGGGGTTCTGGTATGCCCTGGAGGGGGTCGGCGAGCTGACTCAGATTGACATCGAGCATACCTTCCGCGGCCATAAGCTGTTCCGGATGACCACGGCGGCGCAATGGACGGAAGAAACCAGTGGCATGGAGTTCGAGCAGACATTTCTCTACGACTGGCCGCTGCCGGGCGCGCATCAGCGCTTGATCCCCAGCGTCAGTTTTTTCGCGCACAAGAACGGGCCGTTTCTCATGGACAACTATCGCGCCAACGTGACCTGGCGAAGGGGTCTCTACCGCCCCTGGCTGATCCTGGAGGTGACGCCCCAGATCGAGTTTCCGCGGGAGCGCGATTACCAGTTCACGCCCTCGCTGCGGGTGGGCTTCGAAACCTGGTTCGGCAGCCTGCCGGAAGATTAGGCCCGGCATTGTCAAGCGGCGGACGGGCCGGTATACTCCTGGCTCGGAATTACCGGAGGAGCGGACATGGCAGCCAAACACATCGGCTTGGGGCGCGGCTTGGGCGCGCTGATCAAGGATACGCCGCCGGCCGCCGCGCCGGTGGAGTCCGGCGCCGTCGCCGCCGAGCCGGCCGGCGAGCGGGTG
>CAIQIC010000069.1 GCA_903871765.1 uncultured Lentisphaerota bacterium | reverse complement strand
CCGCCGCGCCCTCGGCCCGCAGCAGGCGCGCGGCGGCCTCGCCGCTGGCGCCCAACCCGCAGACCAACGCTTGCTGCCAGGTATCCATCTTTCAGCGCTCAAGGGCGGCGGCGGCCGGCCCGGCCAGCAGGGCTGGCCCGCAGAACGCCGCCGACCACCTCACCGGATCTTCAACATCGCCACGCCGATCAGCGCGCACAGGATGGAAAGGATCCAGAAGCGAACGGTGATTTTGGTCTCCATCTTCCGCTCCATCCGGCCTTCGCGCTGCGCCAGCAGTTTTTCCTCCCATTGGAAATGGTGGTGGATGGGCGAGCACAGAAAAACGCGCCGTCCGGTGAGCTGGAAGCTGACCACCTGGAGCACCACACTCAACGCCTCCAGCACGAACACGCCGCCGACGATGATCAGCGCCAGCTCCTGCTTGATGAGCACGGCGACCATGCCGATGGCGCCGCCGAGCGCCAGGCTGCCCGTGTCGCCCATGAATACCTGCGCCGGGTGGCAGTTATACCAGAGAAAGCCCAGCCCCGCGCCGAACAGGCAGCCGCAGAACACCGCCAGTTCGCCGACGCCGGGCAGGTACGGCACCTGGAGGTAATGCGCAAATTTAACATTGCCCGCGACGTAGGCCATCGCGAGGTAAGCCACGGCCACGGAATTGCTGCAGCCGATCGCCAGGCCGTCGAGTCCATCGGTCAGGTTCACTGCGTTGGTGCTGCCCACCACCACCAGCAGGACGAACAGCAGCGTGCAGGCGAGGCCCATGTCGCGGATGACCGGCTCCTTGAGAAACGGCACGAACAGTTGCCGGACCAGTTCGCGCGTCTCCGGCCAGGCCAGCAGGATGCCCAGCGCCACGGCCACCCACGCCGCCTGCCACAGCAGTTTGTAGCGCGCCAACAGCCCGCGGGGATCCTTCTTGGCGACCTTGAGGTAATCGTCCCAAAAGCCGAGCGCGCCCATGTACACCATCGTCCCCAGCGTCAGCAGCACATACCCGTTGGTCGGCACGGCCCACAGCAGCGCGGCCACGGCCGTGGCCAAGACAATCAGCAGGCCGCCCATGGTCGGCGTGCCTTTCTTGGAATGAAAAAAATCGGCGATGCCCGGCACGTGCTCCTGCCGGCTCTGCTCGCCGAAATTCATCCGCCGCAGCAGGCGGATGACCAGCGGCCCCAGCAGCAACACGATCAGAAACGCCGTGGCGGCGCCGCCGAAGGTCCGCACGGTGAGGTAGCGGAAAATGCGCAGCGGCGAAAAAACATCCGTCAGCAAATGCAGATAATAAAGCATGCCTCCCCTTTACGCCGAAACCAGCTCCGCCGTCAAATGTTCAATCACCCGCTCCAATTGTTCGCCGCGCGACGCTTTGACCAGTACGGCATCGCCCGGCTGGAGGCGGCGCCGCAGTTCCGCCGCCGCCGCCGCGCAATCCGGGCAGGTCCATACCTGTTCTGGCGCGCAACCGCCGGCGGCGGCGCCGGCCGCGATCAGCGCGCCCAACTCGCCGACCGCCAGCAGCCCGGCCCACGCGCCGCGCGCGATGTCGGCGCCCAGGGCCAGATGCTCGGCCCGCGTCGCGGCGCCCAGTTCGCGCATGCCGCCGAGCACCAGCCATTTCCGGCCGCGGGCCGGCGTCTGCGCAAACGCCGCGAGGGCGGCGCGCATGCTCAGCGGGCCGGCGTTGTAGGCATCGTTGATGAATTCCACGCCGCCCAGCCGGCGCTGTTCCCAGCGCATCGGCAACGGCGTGTAACGCCGCAGCGTCTGCCGGATCGCGTCCCAGTCCGCGCCGCCGTCGCGCGCGAGGGCGATCGCCGGCAGGGCGTTGCGGACGACGTGTTCGCCCGGCAGGGCGTTTTCCAGCTCCACCGTCGCGCCGCTCGCCCGTTCCGTGACGGTGAACGCGCGCGGCCGGTTCGGCAGCGGCCGGCCCGTGTAGTCCGCGGCGGCGTGCAGCGCCACCGTCACCACGCGGCACTGCGCAGCAGTGCGCAACACCGTGAACCATTCGCTGTCGGCCGCCAGCACGGCCAGGCCGTCCGGCGGCAACGCCCGCAGCACCTCGGCCTTCTCCTCGGCAATGGCGCCAACGGAAGGGAAAAACGCCAGGTGCACCGCGCCGACGTTCGTGACAATACCGACGTCCGGCCGGACCAGCGCGCAAAGCGGCGCCAGCTCGCCGGGATGGTTCATGCCGAGCTCGAACACGCCATAGGCGGCGTCCGGCTCCATGGCCAGCAGGCTCAGCGGCACGCCCAGGTCGTTGTTGAAGTTGCCGCGCGAGCGCGCCGTCAGCGCCAGCGTCGCCAGCAGGTCCGCGGTCAGTTCCTTGACGGTCGTTTTGCCGACGCTGCCGGTGACGGCGATGATGCGCGCGCGCAGGGTCCGCCGGTACCCGGCGGCCAGGGCCCGCAGGGCGTGCGCCGGATCAGCCACGACGAGCAGCGGGTGGTCGTCGGGCGGCGATGCGGCGAACGCGGCGCTCACCACGGCCCCGGCCGCGCCGCGCGCGAACGCGTCGCCGACAAACGCGTGGCCATCGGTCCGCGTTCCCCGCAGCGCGACAAACAGATCGCCGGCGCGCAGTTCGCGGGTGTTGATGGACACACCCGTCAGCGGCGCCGCCGGCGCGCGCGTCCACGCGCCGTCAGACCACGCGGCCAATTGTTCTGGAGCAAAAGTCGGCATGTCATCCGTCGCCAGTTGCGGGCGGATGTTAACGCAAAAGCGCGGCGGAATGCAAAGGCATAGCCGCTCCAGTCGCAGGGTCACTCGCGCCCCGCAGACAGCGTGACCACCCGGCCGCCGTCCGGTTGGGGTGCAGCCACCGTCGCCGGGCCGGCAACCACCGTCAGCTTCCGCAGGCCGTCGAGCCGCACCGTCACCGGCTGGGCCACGGCGAAGCGCAGCGTCACGGTGACCACATCAGGCTGCCAGGCCAATTCCCGGAGCTCGACCCGGCTGCGGCACAGGAGACCGTACAACCGTCCCGCCGGCCAGGCCTTGGGCAGAGCGGGCAGCAGTTCCAGCCGGCCCGGCTCCGCCTGGAATTTGCCCTCCGCGATCAGTTGGCGCAATTCGGGGAGAATCTTGGCCTGGCTGACCGTCGGAAAAGGCGCGGCCAGGGGCAGAAACAGCCCGGCGTGATTGAGCACGATGGTTTCTTCCGGCACCCGGCCCAGCGCCATCGCTCCTTGCACGCCGTTGCCGGTGACCATCGCCTGCTCCCACGTGGCCGCCGGCACGTCGCTGACCACGCTGTGGCGGAGCGACGTGATTCCCAACGCCGTCAGCGCTTCGTCAGCCATGGGTTGATCCGCGGCACCGGACCAAGCCTCTCCCAGCGCCAGCAGCACGGCAACCCCGGCTGATCGCCGGCCATCGGCATGCGTCGTCATTTTTCCAGTCTAAGTCGGCACGTAACACCTTCAACGCCGTCCGCCCTTGGCGCCCGTCAATTCGCGCAACAACTCGACATCCGGCGGGTAGATGGGCATACCATCCGGCCGGAGAATGTCATGGACGGGCGTTTGTATCCGGTGAAGCGCTTGACGAAGACCACCTTGTCAAACTTGACGGACCGGGCCTCGGCGAGGGCCTGCCTCGCATCTAACACACCCGGCAGAACGGGCGCGGCGGCCGCCGCGCCCAGCGCGCCGGTCAGCAGCATCCCGAGACTGAATATGGCCCGTTTCATTTCGTGGGCGTCCTCCTTCGGAGGACCGCGCCTCGCTGTATGGTGACCCGCAGGCGTGCGGCAGCATAGGCTGCCACCGCGGCACCGTCAAGCAACCGGAACTTTCCGGAGCAGATCCACCGGGGTCGCGGAGTGCAGAGCAGCGCACAGCCCGGCCAGTCGCAACCAACCCAAGAGGATGTGCCCGCGAAACACACGAACGGACGCGAAAACAGCGCTTGCGCCACTGTGCCAAAGGTACATACTCCGGGGCGTGGGCTAAAATGCTACAGTCTTCGAAGCAGAATGAAGGCGAAACGTATAGTCATCGGCGGCCTGATTGCGGCGGGCGTGCTGGCGCTCTGCGTGCTAAACCCCATCGTTCTCCCGGTATTCGTAGGCCTGAAACAAATCCGAAAAATGGAATACGCGTTGCAGAGGCCACAAGTCTACGAACCGGTTGGACGCCAACTCGCGCTTTACTGCCAATCCGAACCCGCATTATTTCCTGAATATATAGGACCTGCATGGCTACCCGAGGAGCTGAATACCGTAGGTCACGGCTGGGCTTCCATCAGGAGCAATAGCGCCTATGTCGAAATGGGCGGGGGTTTTCATCACTTCGGTTACAGCCTCGTCCTCGATGCCGAAGCCTCCACGGCACAAACGCGGGCCTGGCAGCTCTATATGTACAGCGAAGATTCCAAGGAAATACACCTGCAGACCGTGAAGCTGCCCGCTGGTTCATATCTCACCCCGGATGCAATACTGGATAAGGTTGTGGCGGGATTCGATACGCAGATCCGCAAGCAACGCGACAATATGCGCGCACACGAAGGCAAGATTCAAACCTACCTCCGATTCAATAAAGTCCCGGCCGCACGGCAGACTTGTGCGGACATGCTCGCCGACATGCCCGACAACTGGTGGGCGGTCCTGGTAAATGCCCTGCTTATGGAAGAGCAATCGGCCGGCCGCGGAGCGGAACTCATCAACCGCTGGGTGAAGCAGCATGAGGATTTCGACCGCTACATGGACCTGGCCTATTTCTATCACCTCACGCAAAGGCCCAGAGAAGCGGCGCAAGCCATCATGAGGGCGACGAACTTCAGCGCCAGCGCGTGGGGTGCAGGCCGGGACTCGGAATACGACGGTAATTCCGAATTCAGGGGCTACACGGCGGCCATGTGCGCCTATCGCACAGGTGACTATGATGCGGTCATCACCCTCTGCAATCACTTGTTACCGGTCTTCCTCAACGGCGATTACGCCAAGGCGGGGCTCAAAGCATTGAAGGCGGCTGCGCAGCAGGCCAAGGCCGGCCAGATCAGGGAGGTTGCCTGGGACAGCGGCATACTCCCCTTCGATGCGTTTGCGAAGGTCGATATTGCCAAACTTCTGGGACGGGCGGTCCCCCGGCCCACAAGACAGGACCTGCGAGATTGAGGAGCTTCCGTCGGCGGTGGGCCGGTTGGCCTCGGGCCCTGCGCGCCGCCGGTCACGTTATTGCTTGCCCAGGAAATGATCGTTGATGGCCTTGTCGAAATGCCGGACGGCCTCGTTCTCGTGGCCGTTGGCGACCTCGGTCAGGATGGCGCCGACGGGGCCGGCCAGCATCCAATGATGCGCCTCGGCGCGGTTGAGTTGCGCCCACTCGCCGGGGCCGCAGAGGGTCTCGTGCTTGACCGTCACGGTGCCGTTGGCGTGGCACGGCGGAATGACGATGTCCTTGCCGAGGTTCGGCGCGCCTTCGCCGACGACGTGCGAGAGCCCATGGCGGATCAGCCAGCCTTCGAGTTTGACGGGCCCCTGGCCGACACTGGTGTGCCAGTGTTCCGGCAGCATCTGGTTCGGCAACAGATAGAGGTCCATGACCATGTAATGATCATTCGTGTTGTTGGCGAACATCACCGCGGCGAGGCCGAGCTTGGCGAACTGGCCGGTGCCGTAGTCGGAGACCCACAGCTTCTCGCGGACCCCGGGATAAACCGGATAGCCGTGATACTGCATCAGGGAAATCACGGCGTCCTTGGCCTTCTCCGGCAGGAACTTCCCGCCCGCGTCGTAGAAGAAAGCGTTTTTAAATTTGACCGGCGGCTTCTCGCCGCCGCTGGCGAAGCCGGTTACGAGTCCAAGGGCGCAGAGGGCGAGGCCCAGTTGTTTGATGGTCTTCACGTCAACTCCTTTCGTTGCTTCCGCATGCGGCGGAGCATAGGGCGTCGCAGCGGTAGCGTCAAGCGGACGGGGGATGAAGATTGCCTTTTGCCGGGAGTCCGGCACACTGTCCCGCATGCGCAACACATGGTGGCGGACGATCCTGCTGGGCGGGGCGTGCTGGTGTGCGGCGGGCGCGGCAGAGACGAATGCGCCCGCGCTCAAGCACCGGTTCCTCGCGGAAGACGAGTCGCGGGCACAACTGCTGTGCGTGGACCAGACCGCGCCAGCGCGGAACTGGACCATCAAATTTCCGGACCGCTACCGCGACGTCCAGTTGATCGGCGGGCACAAGATCCTGCTGAACACCGGCAGCGGCTTCCGGGAATATGATCTGAAGTCGCAGCAACTGGTGCGCGAGGTCAAGCGCCCGGAGTGGGCGAGTATCACCACGGCGCGCCGGCTGCCCGATGGCCGTACGATCCTCGGCGGCAACCAGCAGGGGATCACGTTTTACGAGCTGGGCGCCGATGACAAGCCCCTGCGCACGGCGCACTTCCCCACGCTGGCTACGCTGCGCCTCGTGCGGCTCTCGCCGCGCGGCACGCTGTTGTTCGGCGCCAACGGCGATAAAGCCATCGAGGCCAGCCTGGACGGCCAGATTCTGCGCGCGGTCACGGTCGCGGACGCCAAGCACATCTATCAGGTGCTGGAGCAGCCGGACGGCCACTGGCTCGTGGCCACCGGTTACGGCGCGGCCCTCGTCGAGTTGGATCGTGACGGAAAAGTCCTGTGCAAGCTGGGCGGGGCACCCGGGCCGGCGGGTCTGTGGCTCAACTTCTTCTGCGGCTTTCAAGTGCTCAAGAATGGCCACATCGTGATCTGCAACTGGACGGGCCACGATGCGAACGACAGCATCAAGGCGCCGCAATTGCTGGAGTACGCCCCGGACGGCAGTCTCGTCTGGCAATGGCACGACGCCGAGCACGCCGGTTCGCTCCACGGCGTCATTGTGCTGGACGACCTTGACCCCGCCGTGCTGAACGACGACGTCACGTCGGTGCTGGGCTCCGTGAGATGATGATGGTAACGGGCTTGATGGCCTCGCACTTGACCCAGAGCACCAGGTCGGTCCCCTCCAGCGTCGGCACATGGCCCATGCGGAAATCCTTTCCGCGCGAAAGCTCCTTGTCATCAAGCGTCAATTTCACGTCGGTCTGGCCCCAGTTTTTGATCACCAGGGCGGGGTTCAGCACAGGCGACTGTTCACGGCCCGCCAGTTTCAGCTCCACCTTGGCGGGAGGCTGCGCCCCTGTGGCCGTCAGCACATACGCCCGCTGGTTCTTGTCATAGCCCTGGTCCTTAACTCCCTCACCCGCGACCACAAGATCGGCAGGCTGATTCCACGACCGCCCAAGCACCGCCAAGGCCTGCGGCGGCTTGTCGGTCATGCCATAAAGATTGCGGCCGAACATCAGGCCGGGGCGATCCGACTTGTGCTTGCTGGGGAACAGGGTGCCCAGGCACGTGGAACTGGGCCGGTCGGGGACCGGCGTCACGCGGCCGTCGTTGGGCAACTGCGCCACCGGCCAGTGGTTCCAGCAGGGCATGGTGGAGTAACCGGCCAGTGCGCCGAAACTGAGCGGCTCCCATGTGGCGCCCGTTTCCCCAATCACGAAGTGCCGGTATTTCGACTTCAGGTTCATCACCTGGATCGGCCCGGCCACCGCTTTCGCCGCGGGCAGCCGTTTTCCATAGGCCACCGCCCAGGAGTACGTGTTCGTGTGCCCCTCCAGGTCCACGACAGTCAGGGCATCCTCTTCGACGTTTTCCTGGGGCTTGGTGCCCGGCTGGTTGAGCAGTTCGCTCTGCTGCCACTCCATGTCCGCCGCGAAAGGGCTGTGGATCTCCTGGTAGCGCACTGCGACCGCATCGGGATAGACATAGTAGTACTCATCGGTCCACTCGCCCCAACCGGTGTCCGGATCAACGTGATTCTGAGCGTACGTGATGTCCGGGCTGGCGGTGCGCCAGTGGACCACGACCCGCGCGTCGGTGTTTTCGATCACACGCACATGCGCATAGTGGCAGCGTTTGTCCGACATCTGCTCGCAACAGCCCAGCGCGTTCCAACTCTCCGGCCCTTGGTCGCCGACCCACTTGCCGTTGTCGGTTACCCAGGCCGGGCAGTAGCCTGTCCCGCGCCAGAAGACCATGCGCACGGGCGACAGGTCAAACCGGACCAGAATGTCAGGCATATCGCCTACGCGCCAGATTCGTTCCCACTCCTCGCAATACTTCAGTCGAGTGTAGTATGCCCCGAATCGTCCGGGACCGGGGGGGCCGGAGGGCATCTTGCGGTACGCGAGTGGTTGGGCCGCGGCGGGCTTGACGGCCGCGTACGCCTGCAGCATTTGTTCGGCCGACAGGGCACGGTCGTAAAGTTTCACCTCGTCAATGAGTCCGTCGAAGACCATCGGCGAAAGCAGCCCGCGGCTCGGCGCGCGCTCCGTCATGGCGGGCGACTGGCGACGATGGGACATGCCGATGAGCAGGTCCAGGTTGTCGGCCGGCTTGAGCAAGCCTGGTGCCGCTTGGCTGCCCGCAAGTTGTCCGTTGACAAACAGCGCAAAACCTTTCTGCGGATCGAAGGTCCCGGCCACGTGAGACCACTTCAAGAGCGGTACCGGATCTTTGCTCACGCAGCCCTGCCAGCGCCCGGCGACCGACCCGTGGAGGCCGATCCGCCCCAGGTGGTCGATCCCGAAGCGGTAGCCTGCTTGCTCCTCTTGGTCATGGTCGACAAGGCCTGTCCAGTTCCAGGAGTACTCTTGCGGAGCGATCCAGGCCTCGACCGTAAACGCCCCCGTCAACCGCGGCGACTCCGCGGCTTTTCGCACCACGCGCGAGGTGAAGCCATCGAACCGCAGACCGCTGCCCTGCACGCCGGGACCAAAGAACAGGAATCCGGACAACGTGTCTTTCTGGCCGCCGGCCGTGTCGGCCACCACGGTCCCCTGCCCCTCATCGAACCGCCACCACGCAACGGGATCATTTCCGGCAGCCATGGCCGATGTCGCCATGATAAAAAATGCCCACCCCAACCCGATGGTCTTTCGCCCCGTGTGCATCATTCTTCCCGCCTTTCCTCAGTCATTCATAAAATCCGGTGAAGAGCCTGCCCCGCACCGGTTTGTCGCCGCTTCCGGAGCGTGGCATAGAGTGATCCTTGCCTTTCCATATCCGACGTCCAAGACGCGTCCGCCCCCTCAGGAGCTTGCCACCCTTGAACCACAAACGGATGGGCGTGCCGCCCACGGCGTGCCTGACGACAATCACTTCATCCCCGGGGAAGGCCTTCTTAATGGTGGGCGTGAACGACTTGGTCTCGTCCAGGTAAACCATGTTCGACTGCCCGGAAAGGATAAAGAGCCGGACTTAATGTTTTGGTGTCGAAATGGATTTCATCTTCCAGCCTTTGACGACCTTCACCACGATGTCCCCGCCCTTGCTGAAAAGGCTGAGGCCGAGATTCTCCGGAGTATACTTGAGGGCGGCGACGGCGGCCTGCCGGTCGTTGGCAAACACTTCGACGAGGTTCTTGTCGATAAACACCCGCAGGGTGAGATCCTCGCCGGCCTTGAGTTCAAAAGGCGCAGCGACTTTCCCAACCACCAAGGTCTTGCTTTCGGCCATGACGGCAATCCGCAGGCCGTTGGCGCCGTCTTTGTCGCACAGGACATCCAGGCCGAACTCCTTTGCTTGGGGCGCCTTGACGGCCACTTCCAGTTCAAGCGCGTCACCGCTGATCTCTTTGAGCCTCTGTGACGTATCGCTCCTTACCGTGAGCCCTTTTTCCTGTTTCCTGTCGTAGCGCAGCGCTTCGAGTTCCAGCAGGGGTCTGATTCTTAACACGCCGTCCGCGGGGAGTTCCAATTCGCGGGGCAGCGACTGGATTCCGCACGGGGCAATGGGCAAATTAAGCAGCCAGGCCCACATCACGCGGCGACCGTCTTTGGTCAGCACGGATTCCGGCGCAAAGTAATTGTTGCCGTTCCAGCTCATCATCGCCTGGAAATCAGGAAGATACTTCTCATCTTTGAAGTCGCCCAGATAGTAGCGGCACCCCAGCCCGTGGCTGATGCAGAGCAGCATCCATTTTTTGCCGATCTTGAACATGTTGCCGCAGGAGATGTCTTCACCCTTGGGCATACCGATATTCGCCGGATAATCATCGCTCAGCAGCGGTCCCAGGAATTTCCAGTCTTTGAGGTCGGAAGACTTCATCAGGCTCGGGTTGCCTCCGCCGCTGGTCGCATAGTAGGTATCGCCGTTCAGCCAGCAATCCGGATCCCAATGATTCATCTCGGGCACCTGCCCGGAGGCATCCCTGGGCAGAATCGGAACAGGCTTGGTCCACTGCTCCAACTTGTCATCCAGGGCGAACGCCAACTGGTTCCGGCCGGACCCCTGGCCGTGGTAGATGATGGCCGGCCGGCCCTCTTTGGTGATGAAGCCCGTGCCGCTGAACATGCCATGCCCGGTAGTCTTCGGAAAGAGCGTGGTCGGGTGCCACGTCCAGTGCACCAAGTCCTTGCTGGAAACATGCGCAAAGGCGCATCCGGCTTTGTGGTTATAGATGTAGTGCAGGTGATACCGGCCTTTCCAGTAGAAGGCGCAGTTCGGATCGCCGGGCATGGCGCCGCCGGGGCCGGGATGGAGCAGATGGTAGGTCAGCCAGTCCGCCGGCGGATCGGCCGGCATGGCCGGCGTTTCAAACTCAACCGGTGCGGCTTCAGCCGTCTTCTGCGCGGCAGCGATCAGTACGGATGTGCCGGTTTCGAGCACCAGCCGGCCGCCATCGATCTTTGCGCTGCCATCCAGGTTGTTGAATGGAAAGCGCCCCATCCGATCGGTCTCCTGGCCCTTCTCGAAAGTCCACCAGGCATACGGCTTGATCGCCGAGGGCTGATTTGGCTGCAGCTTTTTGACCTCGCCGACGGTGAGCGCGCGGTCGAAGATGCGCGCGTCTTCGATGGATCCCTGAAGGTTCTGACCGCTCCCCGTCCCTTGATGTCTCAAGCCGAAAACAGTCATGTTGTCCTTGGCACTCAGCAGATCAAGGTTGTCCGCTTCGTAGGACGCATCGAGCTCGCCGTTGCGATAGATGGTTATCTGCTTGCCCTGATAGACAATCGCCATCTGGATCAGTGTCTTGTCGTCGGATTTTTCAACAGCGCCGCCCCGCTGGTCGCCCTGGGTACGCCGATAATTATCACTGCCGGCCATCCATTTGCCCGCTTCCTTCTCGCCGAACACGATCCCGTCGAACTGATCGCCGCACTGTATCGTCAGCGCGCTGCCGCCCTGCTGGGTCGTGTTGGCCAGACACACCCACGACACCAGGGTCTTGTCGGCGCCCGCCGCCGCGGCGCTGCCGGCAGCGAGCGTTGCGCCACCGAGCAGTGCGGTTAACAGGATGGTCTTCATCGTTCTCCTTTCACTTCACGACCCAACAACCACGGGCAGCCCAGCGCCGGACCGGTGGCGGGCCGGGGATAGGATTATCAAACCACCCGGCCTGATGCGAGCCTGGTTTCGTCGCGGATGTCACGGACGATGAGGGCCTTGATCATCTTGCCGGCGCGCTTGAAGCCATCGCCGATTTCGGCGAGGACGGAGGAGGAGTAACGCCCCGGCGCACCAGCGGCGCGACCGCCCTACCAGGTTCTCCCCCATCGCGCTACGCGATGGGCGTAAGCGTGGCGCGGATCGGGTTTTCCGCCGGAGGCGGACCGCGCGGGAATGCGTCAGCTTGGCCCAGGTGCAAGGCGCCGCAGGTCCCGCTGGATACGTATCCGCGGGATCTGCGGCAACACAGCAGATGGGCCGAGATCACGCGTGATCCGCGCGGTCCGATCCGCGCCACTTCGTTTGAATTCTAGATGCGTCTGCCCTGGCGTTTTCCGCTTCGCAGCAGCGGGAGTTAGCTGGATCAACGAATCTTTTTCCGATCCTTCCGCTTCGCGTCTTTTCGCGTGCTTCGCGGGCAACATCCTTTCCGATCTCCGTTGAAGAAGAAAGCGGGCAAAGATTCGGAATTGGCCCGCTAAACACGCGAAGGAACGCGAAATTGAAACTGGCCGGAATCGTTCCGCGCCGCGGCCCGTCTGTAGTTCGATCAGGTCAGGGCAGCGGCCAGTCATCGGTCCGGAACGGGGACGCCGGCAAGCCCGCCGTGTTGTACAGATTGCACCCCTCGGGATTGTCGGCCCAGGCATAGCCCGCCGCCGCGGCGCGGCCGGCCGCCAGCGTGACGCAGCCGAGCAACGCGGACTGAAACAGGCCCTTCATCGTTTTCCTTACATGGCACGGCCCAACCAAGGGCAGCCCACCGCCAAACCAGTGGCAAGCCGGGGATACGATTATCAAACCACCCGGCCCGAGGCGAGTCCGGTTTCCTCGCGAATAGCGCGGACAGTGATGACGACTTCGCGGCTCTGCTGGCCGACCAATGCGAATGGATCTGTCGTCAGATGAGCCCCGGCGCCAGAGCGTTAATCAACAGGAAAAGAACCATGCCTAACGCAGCCACTATTCCAAGCGATCTGCTCTTTTTCCATATAAACGGCATGGAGCCGGAAAGGATCACAAGGCAACTCGCTGAGACAACCCAGAGAGCGTAAAAAATGCGATCTAAAACCGGGTCGAAGCCGGGGAATATGAAAGCTGCAAGGGGTAAGATGTCGAAAGAATAAATCACCAGAAGAAGAACTGTCACGTATGCTTTCATATCCTGTGAAGTCGTTATGCCCGACTGATCATCTCTTCAGTGGGCCACACCGCGACCTCAGCCCCCTGAACAACCGTCGCAAATGGACCATCATCTTCGCCGAACCGATGGGCAGCCCAGCCATCTTCCGTCCCAGTCATCCCTCCGTATCAATTCCTTTGTCCAACGTCCAAACGTGACCCCGGAGCCCCATCAGGAAGCGCCACTCATGAACTTGTGCTAGACGGTTTTTTTTGCTTCGGCGCTAAGATCTCCTCTATGACTTCTAAACGCTGCTGTTTCAGTTCGGGTGTGGCGGATGAGTCGAGCCATGCATATATCGCGGTATTAAACTCCTCATTTGTCATCTTGGGACGTAAAATAAGATCACTCAGCTTGGCCTGGCATTCATCAATTATCTTGCGATGATTAACCGATCTGACGACGGCGACGCCCATAATTGTTTCCATGCTGGAGACAGCATCGTCAAGTGCTTTCACAATCTGTTCGATTGCTTCGTCGCGTTCTTCTTTATCCTCCGCTGCGTCCAGGTTGTCACAACCCTCATCAAGTTCGGAGAGCGCATCCTCCACTTCCAACGCGGCATCCTCGAACTCCCCGGCTGCGTCTTCGTCTCCCGGTTTTGGCTCAAGGCGACCGAAGAGTTCGTGGGCACTTTCGTATGCTGCTTTAATAGCCGCAAGGCGACCTTTGGTGATCTTGCTGGCCGCCAGCTTTTTCAGTTCTTCAATTTCAGTTATCATTCTGTTCCTTTTGTTGAAATGTTTGCCTCGCCGAATGGTGCCGAGAAGCTGTGCAGATATGTAAGTCGGGTTGTCAACTTTCCGTTAACAATGTCTTCACCCTTCTTTGTTCTTGAACCATGGCGCATCTTGAGCTACAGTCCGAAATGGCGTAACGACCTCCTGGGGGACAACTGCGAGGTACTGTCGTTCAGCGCTCTTAGTCTTTTCAGGACACCTGGCGATGTACGTCACCGCAGCGATTGGAGAGAACAGTTCTTTAAGCTTTTCAGGATAGTTTGCAGTCAGATCAGTCCACACAACAGCGCCCATCCCTTTCTCCTCAAGCCAGATCCTGACTTTGTCTGCGACAAACATCCACCGGCAACGGAGAACTCCCGTTCGGATGTCAAGCAAGGCGATGTTACGGAAGGTAGTACCCTCACGAGTCCTGAGATCACACGCAGCATCTTCAGATTCTCTGCGCTTGCTGAGCGCATACCAGGTTCTCGTGAGCACCCCAGAGTCCGGGTCAATAACCAGCGTGAGAGCGTCGGCACGCGATGAGGAGATGCGCGAGAATTCAATGGGGAGAACAGGCCCTTCGTGCAGCCAATCCTCGTGATATCGATCGAATTCCGCATCGGGTTCACCAATGAGCGATCCCCACGCAAGTATTGCCGTGCGATTTCTTAGGTCATTGTTCATGATATTGCCTTTTTCGCAGGGTATTAGTTCTTCGGATAAAGTCAATCCTATATATGCAGATCCGCTCAGGTCTGGTCGCGGGCCAGAGGAAAAGGGCCTTTGCAAAATAGCAAAAAGCTTGATGGTAGCGAGGTGGTGGGCAGCAGGAAGACAGATTTGAATGGGAGAACGGGGTCATAATGGGAGAACGGGGTCACATCGTAACAAATTACTTTTAACAGGACGCCATGACACCATCCGACCGCTACTGGTGCGCGGTAGGCTTCCGACGGCGGTGCAAAGGATTGTGGTGGGGGTTCCCCCGCCGCGGACAGCGGGCAGGTTCCTTCCAGGTTGACCTGGAGCCGCGCTACGTTGTCCTGCCTTCGTTATCACCATGTGCTCCTCCTCTCGGAGGATGTCGCACGCTCCTAATGGAGCGTGCTCCACACCCACGGCGAGCCCCCTTAAGACGATGAAAGGTTACGCCTTCCCGGCGCGGACCGTCAACAGCATTTTGCGCGGTCCGGCACAGTCAGGCCGTAACGCGGGGCAAGGATGCCCCGCCCACATCGGAACAAGGCGCGTCAGCCCTTTCCGGCCTCGCCCTTGCGCACTGGCCGGCCGGAATATCAACCATATCAGTTGACTTTTCCAGTGGGTTTCCGTGGCGCAGAAGAGCGGCGGAAACCTCGCCGGCTAATGGTTCTGCCAAAAATGGTTCTGTTCATCAGCTCCGTCCGCTTTCTGGGCAGAAGAGAAAGACAGAATCATTGATGACAGAATCATTAGGCTCGGATGCGGCAGAGCAGTAACTACGAAACACGCGAAAGACGCTAAATAGGAGCAGAAATTCAAGCGCGGCGGTCGACGGCGCGACCGCCCTACCGGGCCGCAGCGGCGCAGAACGGCGAGGATCGCCGTCTCCACGGCCGGAAGAGAACCCTCCGCCTGGAGCCGGCCGTCCCGGCCGGAGCGGAGCGGATTGTTTGCCGCAAAAGCCGGAGGTCCTTCGATGAGGAGGAAGCGCAAGGAACGCAAAGATCGGATGTTGGCCGCCAATAAACCATTCTCCTTTTTGCGATCTTTGCTCCTCCCGAGAGGAGGATTTTCAAGATCTTTCGCGGCCAATCCTCCGATGTCCCCTTTCGCGAATTTCGCGCTTGCCCCGCCGTAGATCCTCGCGAAGGCGGGTGTTTCGTAGTTAAATTTCTTCCTTCCGCTGCTTGCGGTACTGGTTCTGTCAAAAATGATTCTGTCCATCCGGTCCGTCCGCATTCGGAGGAACAGAATAAAGACAGAATCATTTCAGGGCAGCGGCCAGTCATCCGTCCGGAACGGGGATGCCGGCAACCCCGCGGCATTGTACAGATTGCACCCCGCGGGATTGTCGGCCCAGGCATAGCGCACCGCCGCGGGCGACGGCACCTGCGGGCTGCTCGCCACCACCGTATCGGCCGCTTGGCCTGAGCTTGTCGAAGGCTCGATCTTCGCGTCTGCCCAGACAAACTTTTTATCCGCGCCGGCGACCGCGAAGCGTCGCAAGGGCTCCCCGCCCTTGGCCACGAGTCCAGTGCCGACGTGCGTAAAGTGAATCAGCACTTTGCCGTCCCGGATCTCCATGCGCGGTAGTGTCCAGATTATTTCGCACATTGGGTAGGCCGTTCTCATCGGTAGCTGGCAGTTGATCTGTTGGTTTGGTCCAAGGGGTACCCCTTGGACCAAAACGATTACGCCGCCTGGTCCTCCATGG
>CAIQIC010000068.1 GCA_903871765.1 uncultured Lentisphaerota bacterium | reverse complement strand
GTCTCCCATACGAACGACGGTTGCCATGGGAACCATTTGTCCAGTCCATCGGTCATGTGCTCTCAGAGATGTCGTCAGGTTCTTTGATCGGGTCCACACGAATATCTCGCCTAGAGCAGCCTTCTCCTCGGTCTCTGAGAGCGCTTCTGAGATCTTTCTAATGCGGTTCTCTATCTCAACTTTCACTGCCTCACGTTCTCGCCATACCATCTCTCTGACCGCACCGCCTGCAATCACCGCCAAAAGGAGCACCCAAGGCATAATAACTAAGAGACGCTTAAGTGTCATGGTACACTCCAGCTATTTAAGGGCGAAAAGGGGCGAAAAGGGGTCAGGAACGAATGGCACTGATATTTCCTTAACCACGTAATGCCTCCTTGAGTTCTGACCGCGTCCGGGTCATCAGAGGATAGCTCTTGGGACGCCGCTTTCGCACCCGTGGCTCAATGCGGTCTGGACGGTACGGAACGATTTGACGGCCTACGAGTCTCAGCAGCACATCGTCCAACTCACCAAGAGTCGCAGCTTCCCGGAAGGCCAGCACATGCTGAATGGCCCCCTTGACGCTCAGTCGCCGAGCCCCGGACGAACTCCCGCCGACCGCTTCCCACATGACCGAACGGATCAAGTTGTAGGCCAGCATGTGCGCCCAGATCTCCTTGCGAACCATCGCGGGCTTCTTGCACCGCAGCACGTCCATCTGCATCGTCGTCTTGAGGTGCCGAAAGTCCAGCTCCACATCCCAGCGACGGAAGTAAAGTTCGGCCAGCGCCTCGGATGAGTACACGTCCGCGTCCAGCAGCGTCGTGGCCAGAGTGACCTCTCGCGTCCGGAATCCCATGACGGCCACCCGATAGCGAACCTCCCGCACCGACACCGAATCAGGCAATCGGAGGTAGTCCGCCTCCCGAAGGCCACGAGATCGACAAGCCGGTTTGGCCCAGGTCACCACGTGATCTGTCAGGCCCAGGATGCGCCCGCGCCGGAAGTCCGACTTGCGGCGCTGATGCAGACGCAAGACCGAATCCACCCCGCGCTGCTTCATGAGCGCCAACTCCGCATAGGAGCAAAACCCGCGATCCGCAAGGAGAATATCGCCAAAGACAAACGCCTCCCGCACGAAGTAGAACAGCGTCAGATCGTGCAGGAACCACTTGCCCAGAGACAAGGCCAGCAGCGCCCCGGTGGCCAGACAGAAGACGCCCACGAAGCTCACGGCCGGGAAGCCGCAACCGGGCTTCTGTGTGTCCGGCTGGGGATACTCGGCCTGGTTGGCGGGCGTGTCGGGCATGGAAGCCGAGGAGCCGTCCACGACCTTGACGCGCCGGCCGAACCACAATTCATTCGGGCCGGCCTTGGCTGCCAGAGTGCCACCGAGGCGAAGACACAGTTCGGGGAATATCTCCTCGGGCAGCCGCTGACGGGCTTTGCAGTAGGCCCCCGTGTCGGCCGACAGTGGCGGCAGGTCGTTGGCCGCCCGATGCGCCTGGATCCGGGCCAGGGCGCGATTGCAGGACTGGTCCGGGTCAAGGACCTGGCCGATGAAGGCCCACAGCGTCACCAGAGGGGGAAAAAGCGGAGTCGTAGAAGCGTCGCCCGAAAGATTCCATCGCCGCGGCGATCCATGCCGAGGGCAGAAAGGCCTGGAGCGGCCCCGCCAGTTGGTCAGCCAATTTAGTATGAAGCTTTCTGACCGCGTCGCCGATACTATAATAGTTCGACATTAACAGCCTCCTGTGCCAAAGGTTTCGTGACAGAACCTCTTTCGGCAAAGGAGGCCGTTTTTGTTAATCCCTTATCGGTTCGTATTTTCCCACTTTGTCAGTGCCATTCGGGTCAGGAACCTTTTCGGAAGAATAGGGGTCAGGAACCTTTTCGGCCTGATCCCGTTGTTCATCCCATTTCATGTAACGTCCTGCCCTCTCGGGCGGCCTCGTAGAGCACGTTGTTCGGCGTGGTGCGCCACTCCTCAAACACGCGCCGGCTGGTCACCACCACGTCCGCGGCCACCCGCAACGGTCGCAGCGCGTCGCGCAACCGGACCATCTCGCCATGTTGATCCCTCACCTCGGGTTCCACCACCAGGAAATCCAGGTCGCTGTCCGGCCTGGCATCGCCCCGCGCGTGGGAACCGAATAAGAACACTCC
This sequence comes from uncultured Lentisphaerota bacterium, assembly GCA_903871765.1. Classification (GTDB taxonomy): domain Bacteria; phylum Verrucomicrobiota; class Kiritimatiellia; order CAIQIC01; family CAIQIC01; genus CAIQIC01. The sequence goes on along the minus strand of CAIQIC010000068.1, from coordinate 122 downwards.
GGACCCCGGCGGCGCGGCCTCCAACAACAGACGCCCCGCTCGCTCGATGAGTTGTGCGTTCACCATGTCGTCTATCCTACGCAAGACCCACAACCATTCTACTTCTTATCGAATACTGATGG
>CAIQIC010000067.1 GCA_903871765.1 uncultured Lentisphaerota bacterium | reverse complement strand
GGTGACCGCGGATGCCATGGCAAGCGGTGGTGTTCTGCCGAAGGCCATGCCGGCGATGGAAGCCTTTGGTGTGACCGCAAGTTTGTTCACGGCTTTTCCCGATCTTAAATTTGAAGTCCAACAGGTGCTGGTGAACGGCAATCAAGCCACGGTGAAAGCGATCGTCAGCGGCACCCAGACCGGTGCGTTGAGCCTGCCCATGCCGGGGATGTCGCCCATCCCGGCGACCGGGAAGAAGGTATCCGCCAAGGATGCCTATGTTGTTACGGTGCAAGGCGATAAAGTCTCTCACTTCCAAGTGAATTCGCCTGCCGTCGGCGGCATTACAGCAATGCTGGCGCAGCTGGGCGTAAAAATGCCAGCCATGTAGTTTTGTAATAATAAAATCAACCCCGCCGGGAGGCGGGGTTTTTTGTATGTGGCTGAGTTTCCAACCAAAGGGGGATGATACCATACCAGGATATATGGTATATTGTAGGAAAATTATCCATATTATTACCTTGGGAGAGCCGGAATGGAAGAACTTAGGCCTGCAACATGCCCGAACTGCGGATCGCCGCTGGATGTCAAGCCGGGGGATACCCTTATCAAATGCGCCTATTGTGGCAGTTCCATTGAGGTGAGTGAGCACCCGGATTCCACCCCGGAGATCCCACAATTTTCGTTCAAGATTAGTGACGAAACTGCCAAGGAGCTCGGTACGGTCGGGAAGGTGGCCGGCGGGATCGCCATCGGCAGCTTTGTCATACCGATCATCATCACCGTGGTGATTCTATGCGGAGTGGGTATTGCCCTGTTCTTCGTGTTCCGGAATGTCAACTCGACCATTACGAGTGCACTCGCCCAGGCGACTGCGACCATGGCGCCCCTGGATACACCTTTCCCCACCGCCACCCCCTTCCCCACTCCGACCGCTGTACCGACAGACACTCCCGCGCCCACCGACACACTCTTCCCGACGCCGGCGCCGTTCGCGAATTTGCTCTTCCAGGACAATTTCACTTCGACTTCCACCGGCTGGGACCAGGAGCACGATGCGGATTACACCCTGGAATATAAGAATGGTTCCTATCACTTTGTGGTGAATGCAAAGAACGGCGGGCAGTCGGTCTGGCATCCCGACAATTACACGAACGTCAGTGTGGCAGTGGACGCGACGCTGAACGCAGGTCCGGAGGATGGGATGGTGGGCGTCACCTGCCGGTATACGAACAACGTCGGTGGATACAGTTTTGAATATGCCAAGAACGGCACATACGGGATCTATATTTACCAGCAGGGAGGCCCGGACATCCTTGATGAGAATACGCTGGACCCGAATACGATCAATCCCACCGGCCCAACGCACATCCAGGGCATCTGTGATGGTTCGACTTTGACGCTGGTCTTAAACGGTGTGGCGCTTATGCAAGTGGACGATTCCACCTACACCTCCGGCGGCGCCGGTTTGATCGTACGCACCGGGAACAGCGGCACCGGCGGGATCGATGTATCGTTCAACCAGTTCGTGATCAGGGGGCCGTAGCATTCCCGGCGGCCTGCGAGGCCATCTTGATCCTTTCACCCAATGGGGGGTGATCGTAGAACATGAAGATCACCCACTTCTCGGGGTCAACTTCGCCCTGGTTCTGGTTTGCCAGGCGTACGAAAGCCGAAGCGAAGGCCTGCGGGTTTCCGGTGCTCTGCAGG
>CAIQIC010000066.1 GCA_903871765.1 uncultured Lentisphaerota bacterium | reverse complement strand
TCGCGCTGCTGGCCCGGCTTCCCGGTGCGGGAGACGATCGACGGCGTCGCGATGATCCGCGCACCCGGTTTCAACCATACGCGCCGCCTGGCGTTCAACCTTCTGCTCGACGGTCTTTGGGGACTTCGCCTGCTCCGCCATCTGCCGGCAGCCGACATCACCGCCTGCAACAACGTTTCGCTGCCCATCCATCTGCCGTGGCTGCGGCCGCAGGCCGGTCGCGTCGTGGTCGTGCTTGGGCGCATGCCCAAGGGGCAGATTCGTTTCTATCGCCGTGCCGCGCGCCTCGTGGCCACCAGCGACGCCGTGGCGGCCCGCGTCGTTCATGAATGCCCGGCCCTGGCGGCACGCACCCGTGTTTTCCCCAACCCCATCGACTGGGATTTGCATACACGTTCCGCCGAACAGCGCGGCGAGCCGGTGACGATCGGCTTTGTCGGACGACTGCATCCCGAACAGGGCCTCGAACTCCTGCTCCGCGCGGCCGTGCGGCTGGCGGCCGAACCCGGGCTGCCGCGTTGGCGCGTGGTGTTGCGCGGACCCAGCGATGTCCGGCGAGGCGGCGGCGGCGAGACCTATGTGCAGCGGCTGCAAGGCGAGTTTGGCCCCAAACTGGGTGAACGCCTGGCGTGGGAGCCGCCGGTCTTTGATGAGGCGATTCTCGCACGTTGCTACGGCGCTCTGGACATATTCTGCTATCCGAGTCTCGCGGCCCAGGGTGAAGGCTTGAGCGTGGCGCCGCTCGAGGCGATGGCCGCCGGCGCGGTGCCGGTGCTCTCCCGGCTCGACTGCTATCGCGACGTCCTGCGCGAGGGCGTCAACGGATTCACCTTCGATCACACCGCCCCGGCGGCCGACGCCGGCCTCGCCGACGTGTTGGCGCGGCTGATCCGCGATGCCAGCCTGCGCCGCACGCTGGCGGTGCAGGCCCGGACGGACGCGCGGCGTTTCGATTACGGCGTGGTCGCCCGCGCCCTGCTCGAGGACTTTGCGCAATTGACCCGCTAAACCCTCCGCCGATATCCTACTCCCGCCTTGCCCGAAGCCGAACCACCCTATCTTGGCCGCAATTGTGCGACGCCCTACACCCGCCGCGAGGTGCTGCTCCAGTGGTTGTGGGCGCTCGTGCAAGCGACGCTTTTCCGCTGGAGTCCGCGTCCGTGGCATTGGTGGCGCGCGTGGCTGCTGAAGGCGTTCGGAGCCGACATTCCCGCGGCCGGCTGCGTGGTGGTGTTTCCCTCGGCGCGTATTTATTTTCCGTGGAAGCTCACACTGGCGCCGCGCGCCATGGTGGGCCGCCATGTGAACCTCTACAATCTCGCCCGCATCACCCTCGGCTACGGTGCGAATCTGAGCCAGTACTGCCATCTTTGCGCCGGCACGCACGACTACACCCGCTGGGACATGCCGCTCGTCACCCAACCGATTACCATCGGCGACAACGCCTGGCTTGGCGCCGATGTCTTCGTGGGTCCGGGCGTGACCGTGGGCGAATTGTGCGTCGTCGGTGCGCGCTCGGTTGTGATCAAGGACCTGCCGCCGCGCACGGTGTGCGCCGGACATCCCTGCCGGCCGATCAAGGACCGCCCTTCTCCGGTCTGAACGAATGAGAATTGCCCAGATTGTCCCCAGCCTCGAGGAGAAGCATGGTGGACCCAGCAAGTCCGTGCAGCGGCTGGCGGCGACTCTCAGCCGGTTCGGTCACGAGGTTGATCTGCTGGCCACCCGGCCGGGGAATGAAACCGCAGCGACGGAAGACGGCCGGCTGCGCGTGCTGCAGTTCCGCCGCGACCGTCCGGAATTTCTTTGCGCCTCGTCGGACCTGCAGGACCACCTCCGGCAGCACGCCTATGATTGCCTCCATCATCATGCGCTCTGGCTGCGCACGCTCCACTATGCCTGCCGGGCCGCGCACACGACCGGGGCG
>CAIQIC010000065.1 GCA_903871765.1 uncultured Lentisphaerota bacterium | reverse complement strand
GCTGCACAAGAGCCTCGATGCCCTCATCAACATGGATATCAACCTGGCGCGCGAGGTCGGGGTCGCCGATGACGAGGTGGATGCCCTCAACCGGGAGATCTACGACCGTGTCAAGGGCCTGCTCCGCGAGTGCCCCGACGACATCGAAACGCTGATCGCGCTGTTGAACATCTCGCGGCACCTGGAGCGCATCGCCGACCACGCCAGCAGCATCGCCGAGGACGTGATCTACCTCATCGAAGGCAAGATCATCCGCCACCAGCACTAATCGCTGCCGAAAAAACCAGCTTGGTACTCCCTGTAGCCAGGGGCAGACAGCCCGCGCGAGCTAACCAATTCCTAACACCATACTAACACGCCGCTAACAATGCTAACCGAATCTAAACACGCAACCGGAACAAGGAGCCGCCGCATGCAGAAGTCGACTGTCGGAATGAAAACCCTCACGTTGAAAAGGCTGGCGTTGGTAGGCTGCGCGGCCGCTGTGGCGCTATGCGGCTGCAGCCGGCAAAGCGCTTCGATTACGCTGGCGGGCTCCACGGCGTTCCAGCCGTTTGCCGAGAAACTGGCGGAACAATACATGGCCGCACACCCGGACATTGGCATCACGGTGCAGGGTGGCGGCTCGGCCGTGGGCATTCAGTCCGCGCTCTCGGGCGCGGCGCAGATCGGCATGGCCGACCTGCTGGAGCTGCCGGCCGAGGCGCAAGCCCTGACCAGCGTGGTCGTGGCGCGCGACGGCATCGCGCTGGTGGTGCACCCCGCCAATCCCGTGACCAACCTCGCGCTGGCCCAGGCGCGCGCGATCTTCTCCGGCACGCTCCGCAATTGGAAGGACGTCGGCGGCGCGGACCAGCCCATCACGGTGGTCTCGCGGGAAGCCGGGTCGGGCACGCGCGCCTCGTTCGAGAAATTGATCGGTGTCGTCAAATTAAGCCCGGACGCCCTCGTGCAGGATTCCAGCGGCACCATTCGCGAGACGGTGATCAATGATCAGCGGGCGGTCGGCTATCTGTCGCACGGCCTGGTCAACGACAAGCTCAAGATGTTGCAGGTGGATGACCAGGAATGTTCCACCGACAAGGTCATCGCCGGGACGTATTCGTTGGTGCGGCCGATTTTTCTGCTGACCAAGGGTGCGCCGGAAGGGCTGGCCAAGGCGTTCATCGGCTACATTCTCTCCACGAACGGCCAGCAATGCATCCAACGGAACGGCCTGATTCCGGCCCAATAGCCCGCCGCGCCACATGAAAGCCCGCGCTGAAAAACTCGCCCAGCGCATTTTGTTGGTCATCGCTTTGTCGGCGATCTCCAGCCTGATTCTGATCGCCCTGTTCATCTTCAAGGAAGGTACGCCCATCATGGTGAAGATGGGCCTGCGTAGATTTCTGTTCTCGTCGGAATGGGAACCGCAGGCCGGTTTGTTCGGCATTTATCCCATGATCGTCGCCTCGTTGTGGGTAACCTTGGGGGCCATGCTGATCGGCGCGCCTCTGGGCATTGCCGGCGCGATTTTTCTGAATGAGTTCGTACCCAAGACCGTCCTGCGCATCGTCAAGCCGGCCATCGAGCTGCTGGCCGGTATTCCGTCGGTCGTCTACGGCTTTATCGGCGTCATGGTGCTGGCGCCGCTGATCCGCAACCACCTGGGCGGTCCGGGGCTTTCCATCCTGGCCGCCGCCGTGATCCTGGGGGTGATGATCCTGCCCACGGTCATCAGCATCTCGACCGACGCGATCGGCGCCGTGCCCAACTCGTACCGCGAAGGCGCCCTGGCGCTGGGCGCGACGCGCTGGCAGGCGGTGCACATGGTCATTCTGAAAGCGGCGCGGTCGGGCATCATCGCCAGCATCATTCTGGCGATGGGCCGGGCCATTGGCGAAACCATGGCGGTCATTATGGTGGCGGGCAATACGGTGAAACTGCCGCATTCCGTGCTGAATTCCGCGCGCACGCTGACCGCCACCATCGCCTTCGAGATGGCCTCGGCCACCGGCCGGCACCGGGAGGCGCTGTTTGCCATCGGCGTCGTGCTGTTCGTGATCATCATGCTCCTGAATTCCTTCGCCACCGTCATCCTGCGCGGAAGGACGACCAGGGCATGAGACTCGTTTCGCCCAAGTGGACGCAGCGGATCGCCGTCGGCGTGCTGGGGGCCGCCACGTTGGCGACCCTGCTGATCCTGCTGTTTATCATTGTGTTCGTGCTGGAAAAGGGCCTGCGGACCATCTGTTGGAATTTTCTCTTCACCGACCCGCAGGACATGGGCCGGGCCGGCGGTATTTTCCCAACGCTGATCGGCACCCTCCTGCTCCCGTTGCTGGCCCTCGCCGTGGCCCTGCCGCTGGGCGTGGGCACGGCCGTGTACCTCACCGAGTATACCCGCGAAGGCCGGCTGACGCGCATCATCCGCTTCGGCACCGACTGCCTGGCGGGCATTCCCTCGATCATCTTTGGCCTGTTTGGATTCATCTTTTTCGTCACTATCTTGAAAATGGGCTGGTGCCTGTTGGCCGGCGGTCTGACCCTGGCGATCATGATTCTGCCGACGATCATCCGCACCACGGAGGAGGCCATCCGGGCGGTGCCCTACAGCTATCGCGAAGTGAGTTTCTCGCTCGGCGCCACGCGCTGGGCCACCGTGGTGAAGGTCGTGCTGCCCAACGCGCTGCCGGGCATCGTCACCGGCGTGATGCTGAGCATCGGCCGCTGCATCGGCGAGACCGCCGCGGTCATTTTCACCGCCGGCCAGGCTTTGCACCTACCGCACTCCGTCTTTGATTCGGTACGCACCATGTCGGTGCATTTCTACATCCTGGCCCGCGAAGGCATTTCCGCGAAGAACGCTTATGGGACCGCCGCGGTGTTGATCATATCCATTCTGCTGCTGAATGTGACCACCTACTGGCTGATGCACCGGTTTATCGGCCGGCGGACCTGACGGCCATCAAGTAATGACAACCTACGCATTGACCGACACACGACCATGACGGCGGAGATAAAATTTTCCGTGCGCCGCCTGTGCGCGTTTCACGGCCGGGCCGAAAGCCTGCGCAGCATCACCCTCGACGTGCCCGATCACCGGATTCTGGGCATCATCGGGCCGGCTAGTTCAGGCAAGACCACGTTCTTGCGCACCCTGAACCGGCTGAACGATTTGATCCCGGACTTCCGGGCGACGGGCCAGGTCCTGCTCGACAGCGCCGACATTTATCAGCCGGACTTTGACGTGGTCGGGCTGCGCAAACGGGTGGGCATGGTGTTTGCCCTGCCCGTGCCGCTGCCCATGAGCATCCACGACAACATCACGTACGGCCCGCGTCTCGCCGGTGTCCGCGACCGCCAACAACTGTATGACATCGTCGAGCGGACCTTGCAGGCCGCCTTTCTCTGGGACGAGGTCAAGGACCGCCTGCACTCCTCCGCGCTGCGGCTGTCCGGCGGACAGCAACAACGCCTGTGCCTGGCGCGGGTGCTGGCGATGGAGCCGGAAGTCGTGCTGCTGGACGAGCCCTGCTCCGGCCTGGACCCAATCTCGACCGCGAAGATCGAGGAGGCGCTGGTGGCGCTGAAGATCCGTTACAGCATCATCCTGGTGACCAACAACACCAAACAGGCTTCCCGCGTGGCCGACGATACCGCCTTTTTCCTGATGGGTGAACTCGTGGAACATGGGCTCACGGAGCAGATCTTCACCGTCCCCCGGGATCAGCGCACCGGCGATTACATTACGGGGCGCTTCGGATGAGCCTGAACGCCAAAATCAGGTTTGTGCAGTTGAGCCTGTTTTACGGCGCCTTTGCGGCGCTCAAGCGGGTGAGCATGACCATGGCGGAGCGTCATATCACGGCTTTGATCGGCCCCTCCGGCTGCGGTAAATCCACCTTGTTGCGCACCTTGAACCGCATGAACGATCTCATCTCCGGCGTCAGGATCACCGGCCAGGTGCTGGTGGACGGAAAGAATATTTACGGACCGGGCACTGATGTCACCGAACTGCGCAAGCGCATCGGCATGGTTTTTCAACGGCCCAATCCTTTTCCGCTGTCGGTGCGGGACAATGTGGCCTTCGGCCTGCGGGTGGCCGGGCTGACCAGCCGCTCGGACGTGGCGCCCATCATCGAACGCAGCCTGCGGGCCGCCTGGCTCTGGGACCAGGTGAAGGATCGCCTGGAACAGCCGGCGCTCGACCTCCCCCTGGACCAGCAGCAGCGCCTGTGCATCGCCCGCCTGCTGGCCGTGGAACCGGACATCATCCTCATGGATGAACCTTGTTCGGCGCTCGATCCGATCGCCACCGGCAAGGTGGAGGAACTGATGTTGGAACTGAAGAAGCAGTACACCATCGTCATCGTCACCCACAACATGCAGCAGGCCGCCCGCATTTCCGATGTCACGGGCTACATGCTGCTGGGCGACATGATCGAGTGCGGTGAAACCGCCGTGCTCTTCACCAACCCGCAGGACCGGCGCACCCAGGACTACCTCAGCGGCCGGTACGGATAAAAGGAGCGCCGCCGTGAACAAAACGATTTACAGCATCACAAGGGAGGGTTACTTCTATGGCCGTGCATTTGCAGCGTGAAATCGGCAGTTTGAAAAACCGCATGCTGAGCCTTTGCGCCCTGGTGGAGGAAGACCTCCGCCAGGCCGTGCAGGCGGTCGACCGGCGGGATCCCACCCTGGCCCGGCAGGTGATCGCCAGAGACCTGCAGGTGGACCACGAGGAGGTGTCCATCGAGGAGGAATGCCTCAAGCTGCTGGCGCTCCACCAGCCCGTGGCCAACGACCTGCGCTTCATCGTGGCCGTGCTCAAACTCAACAACGATCTCGAGCGCATCGCCGACCTCGCCGTCAACATCGCCGAGCGCGCCCTGTTTCTCAGTTCGCAAACCCCGCTGGACATCCCCTACGACTTCTCCGCCATCGCCGAAAAAACCCAGGCCATGCTGCGGCAAAGCATCGACGCCCTCATCAACCGCGACGCCGACCTCGCACGGCAGGTCGGCCTGGCCGACGACGAGGTTGACGCCATCAACCGCGAGGCCTTCAACCGCGTCACCAGCATGATCAAGTCCCATCCCGACGATCTCGACTCCCTGATCGCCCTGCTGTCCGTCTCCCGCTACCTCGAGCGCATTGCCGACCATGCCAGCAACATCGCCGAAGACGTGATCTACCTCATCGAAGGCAAGATCATCCGCCATCAGCACTGACGCCTGGCCCGTAGGCTGTTCGGAGGGGTTCCGGGGGGGCTGGTTGCCGAAGCCAGTCGTGGAGCATCTCCTGCAGTATCAAGACGGCCGGGACGGAGCCCGGCCCTCCAAATCCACGAAAGACGGTTTCTTCATGCGAGTGGAGGGACGATCTCCGTGTCGTCCGCCAATTATTTCACAGCTTCTCAGTGACAGGGTGGCCTCCCAGCGCCCTTGCGGCGCTGGAGGCGAAATTTTGGCCCCTGCCGCGCAAGGCGGCAAGGGAGCCTCCAGCCTTCGGCCTTCGACCTGTCTTCACGGCGAGTCGCCGCGGGGCTGGGCCTTGATCTTTTTGTGCTGGCCCTGCTCGAAGAGGTAGCGGTTCAGGCTGTTGAGGTAGGCCTTGGCGCTGGCCTCGACGATGTCGGTGCTGGCGCCCTTGGCCACAACGAGCGCATCGTTGAAGCGCACCGAGACGCTGACTTCGCCGACGGCATCCTCGCCTTTGGTCACGGCCTGGATCGAATAGTCGAGCAGCTTGCCCGGCACGCCGGTGATGCGGTCGATCGTCTTGAAGGTCGCGTCCACGGGGCCGTCGCCGCAGGACGAATCCTGGGAGACCTGGCCGGCCTTCTTCAGTCGCACGGTCGCGGTCGGGACGGTCGCGGTGCCGGTCGAGACGTGGAGGTAGTCGAGCGTGAACGACTGCGGCCCGGCCAGATCTTCGGCGTGCATGAGCGAGACGATGTCGTCGTCGTACACATTCTTTTTCTTGTCGGCCAGCTCGATGAAGCGCGTGTAGAGCTTGTCCAGCTCGCCGGGCGCCACGGCGTAGCCCAGTTGCTTGAGCCGGGCGGCGAGGCCATGGCGGCCGGAATGCTTGCCGAGCACCAGCTCGGAGCCGCTGATGCCAACGTCCTCCGGCTGCATGATTTCGTAGGTCGTGCGGTGCTTGAGCATGCCGTCCTGGTGAATACCGCTCTCGTGCGCAAACGCGTTCGCGCCCACGATGGCCTTGTTGCGTTGCACCACCATGCCGGTCAGCTTGCTGACCAGCCGGCTGGCGCGGAAGATTTCGCGCGTGTGGATGCCGGTGCCGACGCCGAAGGCATCGGCCCGCGTGCGCAGCGCCATGACGACCTCCTCCAGCGAACAGTTGCCCGCGCGCTCGCCGAGGCCGTTGATGGTGCACTCGATGCCGCGCGCGCCGTGGCGGACCGCCATGAGGCTGTTTGCCACCGCCAGGCCCAGATCGTTATGGCAGTGGACGTGGATTGTCACGCCCCGGGAGAGCGCCGGGACGTGTTCGAACAGGTAGCCGATCAGTTGTCCGAACTCGCTCGGAATGGCATAGCCCACCGTGTCCGGAATGTTGACCGTCGTCGCGCCGGCGTCGGTGACGGCCGTCACCACCTCGGCCAGGAAATCCGGTTCCGTGCGCGAGGCGTCCTCCGGACTGAACTGGACGTCCTCCACGAACTTCCGCGCGTACTTCACGCCGGCGACGGCCAGCTTGAGAATCTCGCTCTTGGCCTTGTTGAACTTGAACTGCCGGTGGATGGCCGACGTGGCGAGGAAGACGTGGATGCGCCCCCGTTGGCCCGCCGGCGCCACAGCCTCGGCACAGCGTTCGATATCCTTGTTGAGGCAGCGCGCCAGCCCGCAGATCCGCGGCTGCTTGATCTGCGTGGCGACCGCCCGGACGGCCTCGAAGTCGCCCGGCGAGGCGATCGGGAAGCCGGCCTCGATGATGTCCACGTTCAGCCGCGCCAGTTGGCGGGCCACTTCAAGCTTTTCGCGCAGCCCCATGCTCGCGCCGGGACACTGTTCTCCATCCCGCAGCGTCGTGTCGAAAAT
>CAIQIC010000064.1 GCA_903871765.1 uncultured Lentisphaerota bacterium | reverse complement strand
TCTAATCCCCGTTAGCCTGGTTGTCTGAGGATTTGGACGCGTGTTTGACCGCAGGGGGCCAGGATTCAGAAAGAAAATAAACAAAGGATGAAAATGAAGAAGAACAAACGCGGATTTACGCTGGTGGAGATCATGATCGTGGTGGCGATCATCGGTCTGTTGGCCGCCATTGCGGTGCCTTCGTTCATGAACGCGCGGGAGAAGTCCATCGCGAAGTCGTGCGTCAACAACCTCCGCCAGATCGAAGCGGGGAAGGATCAATTCGCGCTGGATCACACCAACCAGGCCCCGACCCAGTTGTCGGACTTGGTGGGCACCAACGCCTACATCAAGACCACGCCGCTCTGCCAAGCGCAGGGCGTCTACTCGCTCAACGCCCTGGGCGTTAATGCAAGCTGCTCCATCGGCGGGACGCACCTGCTGCCGTAAACATGCATCGCTAGATTCGAGCCGGCGGCCCCGATGCTGAATCGGGGCCGCCTTTTTTATGTGCGGGCGCGGGAACAGCCGCGCCATGGCGAATCCACGATCCCGACTCACGCAGCGGAAGCATTTGCGGCATCGTGATCGGTGGATTGGTTGGACGACGGAGCAGCGCCGCCGCCGGTTGGCCTTGGTGGCGAACAACGCACGGTTTCTGATTCTGCCCGGCTACACCGTGCCGAATTTGGCTACGCGGGTGCTGCGCCTGACGCTGGATCGGCTTTCGGCCGCTTGGCCGGCGGCTTGGGACGTGCCAGGATATGCTTTTTCGACGTATACGCCGCCTATCCTATCCGCGCAATCCGTAGCTCTCCTCTGTTTTGCCTGTTGACTACCTCCAACACGGGATGATGGTTCTGCCGGTTTCTCCGGAGCCCGAATTTCGGCCCAACACGCGTCATCATGAGAACTGCTGAATCGCTGCGCGCCGGAATTGCTTTTGGTATTGCGTCACGCTAAAATGACCGCGCGAGGAATCAGTGCCATGGCTGTAGCCATCGAATTACGGGACCTGTCGGTGAGTTTTCCGTCGCGCGCCCCGGGCGGCGCCGTGGCGGCGCTGCAGCAGGTTTCCCTGCGGGTGGAGGCGGGCACGGTGTACGGTTTTCTCGGCCCCAACGGCGCGGGCAAGACCACCGCCATGCACGTGCTGCTGGGCTTTATTCCGGCCAGCGCCGGCGCGGCCTATCTCTTCGGGACCGACGTCCGCCAGAGCATCGCCCGGCAGCGCATCGGCTACCTGTCCGAGCATCCGGAAATCTACCCCTATCTCACCGGCCGCGAACTGCTCCTGCTGATGGGCCGGCTCTTCGGCCTCGGCGGGCGCGCGCTGCGCGACCGGGCCGCCGAGCTGCTGCAGCACATCGGGCTGCGCCACGCGGCGGACCGCCGCCTCGGCACCTACTCGCGCGGCATGCTCCAGCGCATCGGGCTGGCCCAGGCGTTGATCAACGACCCGGACCTGGTCATCCTGGATGAGCCCACCAGCGGGCTCGACCCGCTGGGGCGGCTGGACATCCGGCGCATCATCGGCGGGCTGCGCGCGCGGGGCAAGACGGTGTTTTTCTCGTCCCACGAACTCTCCGAGGTCGAGCGGGTATGCGATCACCTCGCTATTCTCGCCGGCGGCCGGGTGGTGGCCGAGGGCGCAGCCGACCGTCTGGCGACGCCGGGCGAAAGCCTCGAGCAGTACTTCCTGCGGGTCGTGAACGCCAACACCAGCCGGGAGGAGTCGCCGTGAACCGCTGCCTGGTCATCGCCCGCATGGTTTGGCTCGACCTGCTGCGCCGCAAGGATCTGTATGTGCTGCTGATCCTGCTGGGGGGCCTGCTGCTGGCCCTGTTGTCCCTCAACGTCTTCGGGCTGGGCGGCATGGTGCGCTACGTCAAGGATGCGGGCCTGTTGCTGGCCTGGCTTTTTTCCTGGATCCTGGCCATCAGCGTCGCCAGCCGCCAGTTGCCCCAGGAGGAAACCCGGCGCACGATTTACTCCCTGCTCGCGAAGCCCCTGACCCGCGGCGAACTGCTGTTCGGCAAATGGCTCGGCGCGTGGTCGGTCGTCTGCGCCGCCACGAGCCTGTTCTACCTCCTGATCATGCTTGTCGTGGCCGCGCGGGGCGGCCGCTTTGAGCCCTTGACGCTGGCGCAGACCGGGCTGCTCCACGCCCTCGGCCTGGGCATGCTCACCGCGCTGGCCCTGGCGCTCAGCACCCGCGCCACGCAGAGCGCCGCCGCCGCCCTCGCCTATGTCGGCGCCCTCGCCAGCTACCTGATTGTCCCGCAGGTGCCCGTGTTCCTCGCCGCGGAAACCGGCCTGCGCGCCAACGGCCTGCTGATCCTCTACTATGCCCTGCCCCACCTGGAACTGTTCGATCTGCGCCAGCGGGCCGTTCACGACTGGGGCCCGGTGCCCGGCGCCCTGGTCGCGGGCCTCGTGCTGTACAGCCTTGTCTGGATCGCGCTGCTGTTGCTGCTCGGCTGGCTGGGCTTCCGCCGCAAGCGTTTCACCCGGGGAGCCGCGCGATGAACCGGAGCGCCGCCACCGGCAGCCTGCCGTCCGCCACCCTGGCCCTCCCCGGCCTCGCCGCCCTGGCGCTGTGGCTCGCCGCCTTTGCGCTGGCCTGTTACACGCTCGAGCATCCCGCCCTGCAAAGCAGGGGATCGAACTCCTTCTGGGCCTTCCTCCTCGGCTCCGGACGCTCCGCTCTCGGCCAGACGCTGTACGAGCACGCCGACGTGTATTTCCACGGCGGCGTCGCCAACAGTTCCCGCCCGGCGTTCAGGCACCTCTTTCAGCGCTGGGCTGAAGTCATCGCGCCCAACCGCCACCGCCATGAGGAAGGCATCTCCATCTTCGAGACCATGCCTTGGTACCGCTGGGCCACGCAACTGGACCCGCAGAACGTGGACGCCTGGCTGGACGCCACCTATGCGGCCAGCGCCATCGGCCAGCGGCCGGAATTCGCCGCCCGGATCCTCGCCGAGGGCCTGCGGCACAATCCCCGCAATTACCGGCTGTACCTGGAACGCGGCCGCCTTGCCCTCCGCCGGAGCGACTGGTCCCCGGCCGCCTACGCCCTCGACGTGGCCCTGCGCGTCTTCCCCGAAAACCGCCCGGCCGACGACGTGGAAGCCCGTCAGGCGCTGCTCAGCCTGCTCAACCTGGGCTCCTTTGCCCATGAGATCCTGGGCGAACGCGACCAGGCGGCGGCGCGCCTCCGGCAGTTGTTGTCGCTCGCGCCCGACAACGCCGTCGCCCGCACCCGGCTGACGGAGCTGGAGCGCGGCGCGGATACCCGCGCCGCCGCCCTGGCCTACCTGCAGCAAACCCTGACCGGCGAACATCGCTGCGCACGCGAGACCGACGACGAGCACGACCACCACCCCTGAAGCCTCCGGATGTACCTGGACTACTATCAGCTCAAGGAACTGCCGTTCAATGTGACGCCTGATCCGCGCTTTCTTTTTTTCGCCCCGCGGCACCGCGAAGCGTTCGAGCTGGTGCGCTACGGCATCGAGCACCGCAAGGGCTTCATCGTGCTCTGCGGCGAGGTCGGTTCGGGGAAGACGACGCTCTGCCGCGCGGTGCTCGCCAGCCTGCCGACGCAGGTGCAAGCCGCGCTGGTGTTGAATCCGCTGCTGACCGCCACGCAATTGATCCGGGCGCTCCTGCAGGACCTCGGCCTGCCGAGCGATTCGCGGGACCGGCTCAAGCTGATTGATCTATTAAACCAGCATTTGCTGGCGCGCGCCCGGGAGGGCATGAATGTTGCTGTGATCATTGACGAAGCGCAGAACCTGGCGCCGGAAGCGATGGAACAGGTGCGCCTGCTGTCCAACCTGGAGACCGACCAGCACAAGCTGTTGCAGATCGTGCTCGCCGGCCAGCCGGAGCTGAAGGCGCGGCTGGCGCTGCCGGAACTGCGGCAATTGCGGCAGCGGATCCTGGTCTCCTGCGAGCTGGAGCCGCTCGACGAGGCGGAAGTGGCCCATTACCTGGCCTTCCGGTTGGGGGTGGCGGGCGCCGCGACGCCGGATTTGTTCGAGCCGCCGGCAATCCGCCTGGTGCATCGGCACTCCGGCGGCATACCGCGGCTGATCAACGCCCTGGCTGATCGCGCCCTGATGGCCGGCTTTGTGTCGGCCGCGACGCGCATTGGAAAAAAAGAAGTGGTCCGTGCCGTACAAGACCTGGGAGATCTATTATGAGCCTGATTCAAGAAGCCCTGCGTCGCCAGTCCGGCGGGCAGCCGCCGCTGCCTTCCGCCACCGCGTCGCTGCCCCCGGCCCTGCCGGCGGCACCCCCGGCGCCGCCGGCGCG
>CAIQIC010000063.1 GCA_903871765.1 uncultured Lentisphaerota bacterium | reverse complement strand
GCTGTATAGATGGGGAAGCCGAACAGATCCAGACCGCCGCTGAGACTGGACAGGGAGAAGTTGGTCGCGTTGGCGTAAGCGCCCAGGCTCTCGAGGATGCGGGTTTCGCCGGGGGCGGAGGAGTAGTAGATGTATCTCCAGTCCAGCCGGCCGGGGTTGGAGGTCCAGGCGGCGCATGCGTCAGTCCAATTGTTCCGGAACAGTTCCGGGGCTATCAGGTTGGGCGGCAGCGAATACCCGAGCTGCATGTGGATGTTGCTATCTGACGCCATGCAGAGGGCAATCGAGACCTGGTCGTCGGTGGTGGCGAGCAAGAAGTTAATGTCTATATTGGCCACGTCTTTGATCGTGAAGACGATGAACGCGGCCCGCAGGTGCACCGGGGGCAGGAAGGTCGGGCGCAACCGGACCGAGGTCGGCGCCGGAGCGGTACTATTCATGTCGGCAGCGGTCAAGGTGCCGCGCGCGGCCATCGCATACCGGCCCTGCCACGGGAAGAGTTGGGGCCAAGAGCCTATGGTAGCGCCGGGGTCGCCCTGCGCGTCGCCCATCAATGTCATCGGGATCACGATGTCCCGCGCGTCCACGTTCTTGTAAGTGACGAACTGGTAGTCAGTGTACGCGCCGTGCCGGGTTTCCGCATCCGGGGTGTCATTGTGCGGGCAACGGGTAGCGCCGCACTTGAAGCCCGCGGTCAGTTCCGTTATCGGATAGGGCGGAACGGTGGCCGTGGCGATATGGAACCTGCCGGGCGTCACGGGATTGGTGAAGTTGTTGATCGTCACCCCGTTCTGGATCCGCTGGAGATAGACCTTGCCGTTGATGTTCATGCGGTTGTCATTGTCAACGAAAGTTATGGTCAGGGTGCTGCCGTTATCCAGGCCGGTGATCGAGTCCCAGGTATCGCCGCCGATATAACCGCCGCCGAAGCCGCCGGCATAGGGGCCCGCAAAAGCACTGGCCAGGCCGACAACGAAGCTGTTCGAGTAGCCGACATAAGTGGTAGTGCCGGCGCCGTTGCCGCAGGCGATGTCGGTGCAGGTGTAGAGGCTCAACTGGCTCAGGTCCGTGTTCGGAGTGCAGTCAACGTCCGGGTACCCGGCCACGTTGCAGGTATAGGCCACCGTGCTGATGCCGTTGCCGCAGCTCGCCACGCAGCCGTCGCTCGGATCGCTCCCCTGGATCGGATCCAAGAGGAGGGTGAGGCCCTGGCGGACGTGGGCGTTGCTGAGGAACCGCATGTTTAACGGGAAGGCCGGCGTATCCAGCGGGAACACCCCGGTGAAGAAAACCGGGGCCAGGCTGCTGACGCTGATCGTGGTGCCGTCCATCATGGAGTTGGGGATGTTGGAGCTGATGACGCACCGGGCCAGGTCCTCCGTGCCTTCCGTGAGGCCGGAGGTGTACACACCGGTCACGGGATCGATCGTGGCGCCCGAAGCGTTGGTGGGCAGACTATACACCGGGGCAGCGCCCTTGGGGTTGGCCTCGCTGTTGGTGCAGCCGTCGGACCAGGCGCCGACACAATTGAAGTTCGTGACTTTATTAGCCTTCCGGGTGATAGCGCCGCCTGGGACCCCAGCCATCGGCTGCAAGTCCACGCCGGCAACGCTATCGTCATTGGTCACGGTCTCCGTGCTCGCCGTGGCGT
>CAIQIC010000062.1 GCA_903871765.1 uncultured Lentisphaerota bacterium | reverse complement strand
CGCCTCGCGCAGCGAGATTTCCCGTTGCCAGGGAAGGGGCTGGGAGGCCGCCGTGGCAAGGGCCGGGCCGGCCGCGCACGCGGCTATTACCAATACCGGCTTCAGATAATTCATGTTAGTCTTCAAATAGATTTCTCCAAGTCATTCTTGTTTGGACACTTGGTCTACTTTTTTCCATTTTTAGCCATTCCATTCTTAGTTGTTCTGTTGTTCGACTATTCCCGGAGCCCTTGGTCACCACTCTGTGGTGTTCGCGCTATAGGGGAGGCGCGACGGTTATTGAATTCGCTTGTGAACTTCCTTGAGCACATTAACGGCATTGGGATCCACCGTGCCATCCTGGTACATGCCGAGGTTGATCGTCACCGCGCCGCCGTTGGCCTTGCACTGGCTGACGTAATCCCCCAACCGTTGGGCCGTGAACTGAGGTCTCGGCATGTCAACCCTCTGCTGCACCCAATAAGGTTCCATGAGTAGCAGGGCGTGGTAGCGCAATCCCGCGCCGGGGCCGTTCTCTGGGGTGGTGCCATTGACGGGCAACCCGACAGGGCTGCCGACTTCCCCAGCCCAATACTCCTGCCATTCGGAGACGTTCGGGTAGATCCAGGAGTTCAGCGTAACGATGCGATTCGGGTTCCCCGCTTTGCAGGCCTTGAAGAACTCGCGGAAGGAGAAGCCAGGGTATTTCTCTCTGGCCTGATAACAGCAGTCGAACCAGTAGCCGGCTACCTTTTCCTTGTAGTGCTCGCCGAACTCCGTCACGACCTCGGTCATGGTCCGGGTGAACTCCTCTTCGCCGGACCTCGGGTATCCGGCGAGACTGGCCACGTTCAAGTAGCACATCAGCTTGATGCCTTTGGCGTTGAGCGCATCGGCCATTTCGGCAATCAGGTCGCGCCGAGTTGTCTTGCCGGGGTGGTATTTCTCCCAGGCTTTGATCGGTCCCGGGCAATAGGACTCGGCGTGGCCGATCGTGAGAAACACGTAGCCCGCACCCGTCTCATCTACCATGTCCGCCAAGGGCTTGACGTCAAAGTCGTCAACGGCCTGGGCATACGGCTTGTGGGTTCCGTCCTTGCCGATGCTCTGGGACGTCCAATGGAACATCAGCCCGTAACCGGCTTTGACCAGCCAGTCCGTGCTGGCCCGCGCCCGCCGCGCCTCCTGTCGGTCTGCCTCGATGGCCGCCTTGGCGGCGACGGGAATCAGTTCCAGACTGCGAAACGTGTGCACAGCCGTCGCTTTCGGCGCGTTCGGGATGCTAAGCGCGATCGACTGGGTTCCCGCCTCGAGGCGCAGGGGGCCCTTGATCGGCGTCATTTCATACGACTTGTTCCCAAAGACCCCTTTGGTCATCGCCAGCGTGTACTTGACCGTGCTCTTACCACTGCTGACCTGCAAGTCCTGTCCAACGGCGCTGGGTTCCGCGGCGTGGTTAAGGGCGACCTCGTAGTCTCCCGCCTGGTCGACTTGTACCTTCCAGGTCATCTGTCCGCTGCCCGTCCAACGGAAGCTGTCCCCGGCTTGCCGCCTAAGGCAATCGTCCTTGGAGGCCGCTCCGCCGCCGTACAGGGATATGGGGGCGTCGCCTTTGACCGTCATCACGGCCGGCCCGGTCTGGGCAGCCCCCGCAAGGGAGACGAGGACAGCGAGTACGAGAAGTGCCGTTCCTCTTCGAATTCTCACGGCCGCTTCTCTCCGCCATATACCTCCACGCGCCACCGTCACCGCCGACGCCAACAGGCATACGACTTGTTGCTTGGTTGTCATTTTGCGATCCTTTCTGAGTCTGAGTTTGTATTGTCGTTTCTGCGTCAGGTATCAATGGGCATTCGTCATGATGAAATCCACGACCGATTTCGGGTCTTTCGGCGAAAGTGGAAAATGCCCTTCGCCCTCCCTGACGATCACCGTGATCTTTCCGCCGAGTTCCTTATAACGACTCTCGACGACGCGAGTCTGGCTCTCCAACCAGGGATCCGAGGCGCCGCAGTCGTGCAGGACCGGCACGCCTGCTTTCGCCAGCGCCGCCAGGTTCCCAATCGGTTGCTCTTTGCCCGCCATGAGAGTGCGCATGAGCGGATTCCGGGCATAAATGCAGGAGACCTTGCCCGGGTTTGCAACCGCCCAAGCGTATGCATCGCCTGCCTTCGCCCCGGTCCCTTTCAACACCGGCCTGCTGGAGAATCCATTGTCCACAAGGACTTTATAGGTATCGTCCCACTGCTTTTGCAACATCTCCGGCTGTCCTGTGAGCGGGACGATCACAATGTGGTAGCCCTTCGCCAGCAGCGCCTGCTCGATGGTCGAATCCCTCTCGATAGGATCCCCCGTGAACATCCAGGGTTTTCCCTGCGCCACGGTCTTGGGCACAACGATCGATATGCCGTCCGACCTGAAGGTGCCGGGATTGTTGGCGTAGTAGTGGTCGTAACACTCCGTGAACCCTGGCCCCCGGGCCGTGGCATAGGTGGCCTCTTCCTTGAGAAAGACGTAGGAAGGCTCGAGGCTGTAGTAATACCTCTTCGTGTAGTTCGCATCCACGAAAGCGGGCCGGTTGGCCGTGGACCGTGTCATATGCTGCTCGATCCAATCGGCAATCGGCTTAGGATTCTGCAAGCTATGCGGGTGATGGGCGTGGCCTTCCTTGATCATCACCGTGATCAGGCCGCCCGCCTGATGGTACATTTCCTCGATGGCCAGAGTATTCAGCCGCAACAAAGAATCCTCAGTGCCGCCAACCTCCAATATCGGCACGTCGTGCTTGGCCAGCTCTGGAATCTTGGCGAAGTCTTCCTCGTACAGTGCGCAATTATCGGCATAGATGCACGCCACTTTGTCGGGATTGACCACGCCCCAGTTGAACTCATTCACGCCGCCTTTGCTCATCCCGATGAAAGCGGCCTTCTTCGCCAGCCCAAGCTCTTCCGCCAGG
>CAIQIC010000061.1 GCA_903871765.1 uncultured Lentisphaerota bacterium | reverse complement strand
GCCATGGCCGTCTCTCCTGTGGTTTGGTTGTTTGCCTAACCACCAACTATCGGGGGAGAACGGCCTTTTGCAAAGTGCGAAAATAATCGTACGTTATCATCCGGCCGTTGGACATCGTGAATCCCTGGGCTGACGAGCTCACGTTCACGGCGGACCGGCCCCGGACGCGCCGGGATCACGAGAAATACCTGACGCTCATTGATGCCATCGCGCTGCTGCACCAGTACCAGCGGCCCATGGAGTGCTCGCCCGACAACAGCAGGCCCTCCATGGCTCCAACCAGCCCCACCCAACTGCGCCAAGGCTTTCTCGCGCAAACACCATCGGAGAACGTGGCGGCAAACGAGGGCTGCTTTATCCGCGTGACGCTGGACGATATCGCCCTGGCAAACCGGCTGGCGCCGGAACTCCTGGGCCGGGCCTTGGACGAACTGCCGCCGCAGACGCGACGGGTGTACGAAATGGTCAAGGTGCTCGTGCGGGAGAAATGCGACGGTGGCGCCATGGGGCAACGCTTCGCCTTCTTCAGCCGGGTCGAAGTCCGCCGGCGTCTGGGCTGGAACACAACGCAGATCAGGTTTCATCTGGAACGGCTACGCGAGTTGGAATACGTCGCGGCCCGTTACGGGCGGCCAGGGAGCGCTTACCAGTACGAACTGCTAGCCGACTGCCGGAAATCCCAAGAAGCAGCCCATATTGGGCTGCTGGACGTTGAAAAGTTACGCCTACGACAGGCCACCTGTCGGGGAAAACGGGCACCTGTCGGGGGTTGTCGGGAGACCACCCGACAGGGTCAAGACGTTGAAGAACCATACCTTGCGCTCAACCTGTCGGCTGGTCAGGAATTCGCATCAGGCCAACTGGCGGCTGAGGCTGCGTCATAGCCCCATGCATTTGTCGTTTCGCAGCGAGGACTTGCCCGCCGTGGTCAGAGAGGAGCGTGGAAGCATGCCCAAGCGAGGATTCAATGCGGTGCGTTGGATGCGGGACCGGCCCGAGGGAAAACGCGGCGGTCAGGAAAAGCCCGATGATGGGTTCACCCGTGGTGGCCCCACTTTGGCTGTCTACGCGGACCAGTACCTCGATTGGATGCGCGTCCACAACAGCACGCCGGCGGCCGTGGCCAGCCGCTGGGAGGAACTGAAAACCTTTCTGCGCTGGGCCGAGGAGCGCAGCCTCATCCAGCCCTGGCAGGTCAGCCGGACGATCCTGGAGAGCTACCAGCGCCACCTGTGGCGCTTCCGGCGGCCCAACGATAAACTGCTGGGTATCTCTACCCAGCGGGCCAAGCTCACCGCCGTGAAAATCTATTTCGGCTGGTTGTGCAAGCAGCGCTTCCTGGAGGCCAATCCGGCCGCCGACCTGGAACTGCCCCGGCCCGAGAAGCGGCTCCCGATCATGGCGCTATCCATCGCTGAAATGGAAACCATTCTTGCCCAACCAGATGTGGGCGATCCCCTGGGCATCCGGGACCGGTCCATTCTGGAAATGTTCTATTCGACGGGCATCCGCCGGAGCGAACTCGTGCACCTGGAGCTTTCCGACCTCAATCGTGACCGTCACCTGTTGCGCGTGCGCCTGGGCAAGGGCCGCAAGGATCGCA
Source organism: uncultured Lentisphaerota bacterium (assembly GCA_903871765.1). Classification (GTDB taxonomy): domain Bacteria; phylum Verrucomicrobiota; class Kiritimatiellia; order CAIQIC01; family CAIQIC01; genus CAIQIC01. The sequence goes on along the minus strand of CAIQIC010000061.1, from coordinate 316 downwards.
TGGTGCCGGTCGGTGCGCGCGCTCTGCAGTGGGTGGGAAAGTACCTCGACGACATACGCCCGCTCCTGCTGGGCAGCGATACCGAGGCAACTTTATTCGTGACCGGCTACGGCGGAAGGTTCAATGCCGAAGTCCTCGGCCGCAAGGTTGCCGACTACATCACGCAGGCCAACATCGGCCGCCGGGCCGGGGCGCATTTGATCCGCCGCACCTGCGCTACCCACCTGTTGGAAGGCGGCGCGGATATCCGTTACATTCAGCAGTTGCTCGGCCACGAAAAACTGGAGACCACCGCCATCTACACCGAGGTCAGCAT
>CAIQIC010000060.1 GCA_903871765.1 uncultured Lentisphaerota bacterium | reverse complement strand
GTCGTCCGCCCCGATGGCGCTCACGCGAAACGAAGATATCGGCCCGGGTGAACCAGAGAAGCCGCTGTCCAATCGCAGCGCGCTGATGCCTAACCCGTCACCATCGGTGATGTTGTCCTCCCAAACCAGGTATCCGCCTGATGCACTAAGGCCGAGCTGCGGAAAGGCCTGGTCTCCCGGCAACGAACCCGCGATGGCGTATTCGACGCCGTTGGGAAGGTAGTTGGTCTGGCCCAAAACGACGGCGGGCGCGGCAACGGCCAGGCACCCGCAGACCAACGCATTACGGGCAAACAGTGACAGAGACATACATTCAGGCTTTCACGAGGATTTGTGGCGGTTTACACGATAAGACAGAATTGAACGAGCTCGCGCGCCACTGTCGTCAGTTATTTCCCGCCCTGGCCGTCGCCGACGGCTGCTCTGGTTGCGCTGGAATCGCGCTCTGCGCAAACGGCATCTCGTCGTCCGTATGCAGCCGGTTACCAGCCGGGTCAATGAGCAGGGGGGTGACAAAAATCAGCAGGTTTTTCTTGTTGGTAGTCTTGGATTCACTGCGGAACAACCGGCCCACGAGCGGCAGGTCACCGAGCAGGGGCACCTGGTCCTTGATCGTGGTCACGGTCTCGGACAGGAGGCCGCCCAAGACCACCGTCTGGCCGTCCCAAACATTGATCGTTGAAACCACCTGCCGCACCGTGAAATGTGGCAGCACGGTGGGGATCTGGACGAGGCCGCCTGGAAATGCGCCCGAGGTCTGCAACCCCGAATTGGCCACGGCGTTGGGGTTGTCGTAGCCCGAAAACTGCATCAGTGTGGGTATCAAAGTCAGGTTGATGGTAAAGCCGTCCGACAGCACGCAAGGAATCACGTCCAGGATCGGCCCCAGCTCCATCTGCTCAGACTCAGGAAACACAAAGGTAGAGGCTGGGGCTTGATTCACCGTGGTGCCGGTCGTCCCGCCGGCGGCCCCCCCCAGGGCCGAGTTCTGGCTAAAACCATACGCGGTGATGACGGCCTGGACGTCGGTGGCCTTCATCTGCGCCTGCCGGCCGCTGGTGGTGGTAACCTCGGGTTGAGCCAGAAGCTCCGCCCCACTCCGCTGCTGCAGGGCCTTAATCACCAAGCGAAATTGCGGGTCGGTTAGGATGCCCGTCAGGGTGAAGAGCGACGGCGTGGTCCCATTGCGCAAGCCCCCGGTTAAACTCTGATCGGTACCGCTGGGGGCGATCGTGGTGGGAGTGGTGCCAAAGGGATTCCCGGGAAAGGTGCCAATTGGATTGGCCGCGGTCGGCGCGCCGTTAAAGGACGGGGCGGAGCCGCCTTGCCCGCCTATCGCGTTGTTGGCCATCAAAGTGTTGCCCAGGTACCAATTGAAACCCAGGGCTTTTTGATCATCCTGGTTGATCTCGATGAACTTGGACTTGATGTTTACCTGGGGCGGCACAATGTTGAGAATCTGAATCGCCGCCTCAATGATGTCGAGATCCTGGAGCGTGGCGCGCACCAACAGCATTCCCAGCCGGTCGTTGAAGAAGACACTCTTGCCCGGGT
>CAIQIC010000059.1 GCA_903871765.1 uncultured Lentisphaerota bacterium | reverse complement strand
TCCAAGATTCTTCCCGAACTGCGCAAAATGATCGAAGACGGTAAGTTCCAGGAGGCCAGCGGGCGCATCTTTGCCTATGGCCAGGCGGAGGGCAAGAACGGCGACACTTGGACGGACCCGTTCGTGCCGGCTTGCTCGCTGCAGGTGAACATGCCGCAGCGCGGTGGCCCTCAAAAATACTTGCGGAGTACGGACTTTTTGACTGGCGTGACGGGCACGCGCTGGGAAGACGATGCCGGAGCGCACGTGCGGCGGCTCTTTGTGTCGCGACCGGATAACGTGGTGGTGCTGTTACTGACGGGAGCCAACGGCGTGGATTGCGACCTCAATTTCATCCTTGACGATCCGAAGGTGGGTGCCGATCCGCCGCCCGGGGCGAGTGCCATCAAGGAGACAAGCGCGAATGCCGAGGCCGCCAAAGATGGAGGTTGGCTGACCTTTCGAGTGTCCTACACGCGACGCTGGCCGGGAAGTTTGCAGGGTTGTGAGGTTGCAGCGCGGGTGATCGCCAACGGCGGAGCAACAACGGCTGCTAACGGAAAGCTAAGTGTGCGGGGTGCCAGGGAAGTGCTGGTTCTGGTGCGGTCGACGCTGTCGCGGGACATCGAGCAATCGCAGATTCCTGCACTCCGCACAGCGCTGGGCAAGCTGGACGATTCCTACGACACGCTGCTGGCCCGTCACACAGCAGTGCATGGGAAGATCATGAAGCGCTGCCAACTGGATCTCGGCGGCAGCGAAGCCGACCACCGTCTGACAACACAGGAGCTCTTTGCCAAGTCCAAAGTGGGCGCACTCAACCCGGCACTGCTGGAAAAAGAATATGATGCCTGCCGCTATCTGGTCCTTTCCAGCAGCGGTCCGGAATTTCCGCCCACGCTGCAAGGAATCTGGGGTGCGACATGGCAGCCGTCATGGTCCGGCGATTACACACAAAATGGAAATCTGCAGACTGTTGTGGCCGCAAATCTGCCAGCCAACATGCCCGAAGCGATGGAGGGGTTCTTCCACTATCTGGAAGCACAACTTCCAGATTATCGGGACAACGCCCAGCGTCTGTTCGGGGCACGAGGCATCCACGTCCCGCACCGGACCAGCACCCATGGGCTGAACAACCGCTGGGTTTGCGAGTTCCCCATGACCTTCTGGACTGCCGGTGCCGCTTGGAACGCGCAGTTCTTTTACGACTACTGGCTTACCACCGGCGACAAAGATTTTCTCCTGAAGCATGCGCTACCTTGGATGAAGGAAGCGGCGGCATTCTACGAAGACTTCCTTTATGCCGGCACCGATGGCAAATGGATTTTCAATCCGTCTTACTCACCAGAAAACGAGGCAGCCAATACCCATTCGCAATCCGCGTTGAACGCGACGATGGACTTGGCAGCAGCCAAGGAGCTGTTCTCAAACCTGGTGACCGTTTGCGGGAAACTCGGGATCGAGCGCGACAACGTGGCCAAGTGGAAAGCCATGCTGGCCAAGATGCCGGATTACCCAATCAACGCCGACGGCGCCGTGGCGGAGTGGAACACGCCGCTCTTGAAGGACAATTACTCCCACCGGCATGCTTCCCACCTCTATGGTCTGTATGCCGGGTTGCCAACTGACATCGCAGCCAACCCGGAGTTACAGAAGGCCTTCAAGGTGGCGATTGAGAAACGCATGGAGTGGCGGCGCAAATACAACGGCGCCGACATGGCCTTCGGCCTGTGCCACCTCGGCTGGGCGGCCGCGAGTTTGCGTCAGGGGGATGCGGCCTATGAAACGGTGGATTGGTTGGCGAATAACTTCTGGTTTCCCGAGTCATTGGTGACCACACACAACGGGCGCAGTATTTTCAATACGGATCTGGCAGGTGGTTTTCCACGGATCATTCTGCAGATGCTGGTCCAGTCGGAGCCGGGCCGTCTCGATCTGCTTCCCGCCCAACTTAAGGTCTGGGAATCAGGGCGGGTCACCGGCGTCCTGTGCCGGGGACAGATCGAAGTGCGGGAGTTGATCTGGAAACCGGGGGAGATCAGCGTGACGCTGCGTACCGCTGTCACCCAGAGCGTGACGATACACAGCGCTGGCCTACAGGATATGACGGTTGTTGCCGGAGGAACACAAGTGAAGCGCGGGGATGCCGACGACAGCCGGTTGGTCACGCTTCCCGCCGGACGCGAGGTAACGCTGCGCATCAAGAGGTGAGGCTGAATCATACGGAACCATTTGCCAAACCCATCATGACCCAAGCTAGGGTCCCACACGGCGGATGTTGCCAATAGGCTCGTTTTATGTGCAGAAACAAATCAACTTATGTCAAATCAACTTATGTCAAATAAAATTGTTAGAATGTGCGGAATGGTTGCTTTATTTGTGACCTCATTGAGCGTAGCTGGCCTGGCGCAGGACAACCCGGTGGTGAGCAAGCTCTTCAGCGACCACATGGTATTGCAGCGCGGGATGCCGGTGCCCGTCTGGGGCACGGCCAAGGCTGGCACCAAGGTCACGGTGAAGTTCGGGTCGCAGGAGAAAAGCGCCGAGGCCGACAAGGATGGCAAGTGGATGGTTCGGCTCGACGCGCTGACAGCCTCCGCCACACCGGCGGAGTTGACTATCACATCCGCCACCGGCAATGCTCCGGTGAAAGTTGCCGATGTGCTGGTCGGCGAAGTCTATCTTTGTGGCGGACAGTCGAATATGGCAATGTATATGAGAGAGCTCAGTGCCAATGACGAAATCGCCAAAGCCAATTTCCCGCTGCTGCGCCAGTCCAGACTCGGCGGAGGTTGGGCGGTTTGTTCCCCGGCAAACAATAGCGAGTTCTGCGCCACGAGTTACTACTTCGGGCGTAGAATGGTGCAGGAGACCGGCATTCCCATCGGCATTCTCAACGCAGCCTTGAGTGGCACCCCCATCGAAAAATGGATCGACCCCGAGGGTTTCAAGAGTGAACCTGCCTTACGCGAGATGGAGATTAAACACATAGCGGAATATCGCAAGAACCTTGCCAGCCACCTCGCCAACATGGACGCCTGGCTCAAGGCGTCCCGCGATGCCATGACCACCGGCAAGGATTTCCCGGTCCAACCGAAACTCATCGACACCCCCAACCCCGACTTTGGCAGCGTCTACGGATACGCCGAGCGCTTGGTCCCCTATGCTTTCAAAAGCCTGCTTTGGTATCAGGGTGAATCCAACGGCGACGACGACATGAATATCTATCTGCCCAAGTTGAGGGCTCTCATCACTGGCTGGCGCAAGGTTTGGCAGCAAGGCGATTTCCCGGTTTATATTGTCCAACTTCCCAGTTACACGGGCAGCGCGAAACCGGAGGGCGGCGACGGATGGTCGGGCGTCCGCCTGGCCCAGCTCCAATGTCATCGCAGCATCAAAAATACCGGCTTGGTGGTGCTGGTGGATCTTGGTGAGGCCGATCTCCATCCGAGTAACAAGTTGGACGTCGGCGATCGCCTCGCCTTGTGGGCCCTGGCCAAGGATTTCGGCAAGACCAATCTGGCCTGCAGCGGGCCAATCTTCAAAAGCTCGAAAATCGAAGGCAGCAAGATGCGCATCGAGTTTGACTCTGTTGGCAAGGGTCTGATGGTCGGCAGCAAAAAAGGTAAGGAACCGGTCCAGGAAGTGCCCGGCGGCAAACTCAAACAGTTTGCGATTGCGGCGGCCGATCCGGCATCACCAGGAGGCCTGAAATGGGTCTGGGCCGAAGCGACCATCGATGGCAACTCAGTCGTGGTGTCGTCGCCTGAGGTTCCCAAACCCGTGGCGGTGCACTATGCGGATAGCCGCAATCCCGATGGCTGCAATCTCTATAACAAGGATGGCCTTCCGGCCTCACCGTTCCGCACGAATGATTAACGTGTCAACAAACACTGAGAGAGATTTGAGATCGATTGGAGAATGACAAAATGAAAATCATGAAAAATGCAGTAGCAAGAATGGCGTTGATGAGTGCGGTGTTTGCGAGTGTGATCATTGTGCGGGCGGAGCCGGCCAAGGTGGACGATCCGGCTGGGATTCTTAAAAAGCCGATTCCGGACAAATTGATTGTGCTCACCTTCGACGATGGGCCGCTCAGCGGGTACACGGTGGCGGCGCCGATCCTGAAGTCACATGGATTTGGCGGATCCTTTTATGTCTGCGATTTTGATTCGTTCCAGACGCGTAAGGACTGGTATCTGACCTTCAGGCAGATGAAAGCCATGGCCGATGGGGGCCTTGAAATCGGCAACCACTCAGCGGGTCATTTCTCGGGTTTTGGAGCCATGATGGGAATGGAGGATGAGCTGCTGGCGCACAATGTTCCCAGGCCGAAGACGATTGCCTGGCCCCTTGGCGGGGCGGCCATGACAGATGTTCCTGCTCTGGTGTCGAACGGATATCTTTTCGCGCGGGGCGGCTATAGCCGCCCCTACAGGCCGACGGTGGACAACGGTTTCGATATTCCATCCGCGGGGCTCTACAACATGCCGGACTTTGTCAAAATGGTGCGGCAGGCCGTCGGCGGCAAGATCGTGGTGATTATGTATCACGGCGTGCCGGACATGGAACATCCGCCTTGCTCGGTGGACCCAACGGTATTCAAGGAGCAGATGCAGTACTTGAAGGACAATAATTACAAAGTCATCGCCTTGCGCGACCTGGCCGAATATGTGGATCCGGTTAAAGCCTCCAAACTGCCGCCGACGGCCAAAGAGTTCAGAGAGTCAGGCCCTGTTGTGTTGGCTGAGGAAGTGAAGCCTTATGCAAATTCTGCCAATGAACTTCCCTGGTTTGCTTTCCCCAACCTGGCTGGCGGCCAAAATGAAAAAACAACGATTAGTGTGACAGTTCCCTACGCTCTGGATGTGACCGCCATCGCGCCTGTCGTGCGGTTGCCTGAGGGTGCCACGATCGCTCCGAAACCGGAAGTCGCCAGGGACTTTAGCAAGCCGCAGACCTACACCGTTACCTGCAAGGACGGCTCAGAGACGATCTATACCGTGATTGTGAACAAGGTCGCTGCCAGTGCCAACAAAGACATGCTGGAATTTGTCCTGCCGGGTGCGGGTTCCATCCCGATTTCCAGCACCTGCATTGGCGTGTCTGTGCCCATGAACACGGATGTGACAAAACTCGCGCCAACCTTGACGGTATCGCCATTAGCCCAGGTGGTTCCTGCATCGGGCACGCCTCGTGATTTCACCAATCCGCAGACCTACACCGTCACGGCCCAGGATGGTTCATCACAGGTCTATACCGTTGCCGTGGTCAAGATCAGCCAGCCGAACACCTTCACCTGGGGCAAGGATGAGGCAGGCAATTGGAGCGATGCTGCGAAATGGTCGAACAACCTGGCCAGCGGAACTGCACCCATCGCCGGCGGTCGGGAGGATTATGTTCTGACCTTCAATCAGCCCGGCAAGAATGATGTCACGCACGACCTTGCCGATGGCTTTCTGATCAACCAACTCAATCTGGAGAAAAAGGATCATGGGAATTTCAATTTGACGGGAAAGAGCCTGACATTTGTTAAAAACACCGCCTCCGGCGTTCTGCCTGGAATCATACAGCGCTTTCTCAGTCAGAAAGATGGGCTTGATGTGCCGATCAAACTCGCATCAGACATGCACGTGGTTGCCCCTGAGAGATGCTTGCTGAGGGTGAATGGCCCCATCTCGGGCGATGGTCGTTTGATCTACGACGGGGGTGGCACGGTCTTTGACGGCGGGGCTGATTCGAATTTCAGCGTCTTGTTCATAGCCACCAAGGGAACCAATACCTACAGCGGGGGAACCATCATCAACGGGGGTCGGGTCTTGCAGTATTGCGCCAGCCAGCCGCTTGGAACTGGTCCTGTTACCTTGAATGGCGGCCAACTTATTTGTGGCAAAATGAGCAACCCTTTGATTGTGAATGGCGGACGCATCGCGGGGGGCAGCACGGAGTGGAACGCCCCCATTACGGTGAACGGGATTGCCATGCTTGACGGATCCGCCAGTTTCAATCAGACGAGTGGTGGCATCAGCGGCCCCGGCGGTCTCACCATGATAGGCACCTGGTCGACGTGGAGCATTATCAACCGGGGC
>CAIQIC010000058.1 GCA_903871765.1 uncultured Lentisphaerota bacterium | reverse complement strand
GCTGGTCGAGCGGGAGGTCCGACACCGCTTTTTGCACCGCCGCCATCCGCTCGTCGTGGTCGGTGCCTGCCGCCAGCCTTGCGGAGGCGGTCGTTTCGTCCGCCACGTCACCCCCCTCCTCGAGCCAGGCACTGAGCGATAACGTTGGCCGACGTTTCCACCAGCGCAGGCGGTTCTTTGCCTGGTTGGCGGCGATGGCAAAGATCCACGACGAGAACTTGGCTCCAGCGCGGTACGTTTGCCGCTTTAAAAACACCCGCACGAACACCTCCTGCGCCAGATCCTCCGCGTCTGCGGTATTGCCAACCAGTCGGAATATGAACCGCTTTACCGGAAGCTCCCATCGCTGCATGAGTCCCGACAAAGCAGCATCGTCGCCACCTTGCAATTGGGTCATCAACCGCTCGTCGGCGGGCGCGCCATTCTCAATGTCCATGCTTGGGATCCATCGTGGTCAGGTCCAAATCCGGTGCGCCCGAGTGGTTAAATTTCGCCACGAATGGCCGCACCGTTTCCAAGTAGCGGCGCCCGTCTTCAGGCGACATCAATGCAGCCACCTGCTCGAGATGGCGAAGGAGGGCGGTCTCACAACGAGTACTCAGCTCGCGGACCCGCTGGTCTGCCGCCGCGACTGCCGTCGTGTCGACGGGTTGTGTGGCCCGCAGCGCCTCCCGCATCTTCATTGCCTCTTGGATCATCCGACAATGCTCGTCGCATGAACCGGTGTACTCCCGGTGGAGCTTTTCGATGGCGGCGTACTGCTGGTCGGTGAGATGAAATTCCCGCTTCAGCCAAGTCATCACGTCACCCTGCCGCGCGGCCTCGCGCAAGGTAGGATCGCATCCCGCGCGATAACCGAGGAAGCCCGCGATCAGGGCGAGGGCAACCAGCAGCCCCACGGCCATAAACACGTTTCGCACGGAACTTACTCCTGCAGGCCGGCTTTTACCCGGGCATCGAGGCTGGCCAGGTAATTTGCGGCGAGCGTGTTACGGTCGGCTTGCACATGGTTGCGTGCGACTGAATGCCCGGCCCATCCGGAGACCGCGACGGTCACGATCGCTGCCGCCGTCAAGGCCGCGGCGCGCGCGCGGACAAACACCGGCCAAGTCGGCGCGCGGCGCGTCTCCTCGACCCGTTGCCAGACGGCAGCACGGAAATCCGGGTCTGGCGGCGGGGAGACCCGCCAGATTTGGAGAACCTTGCTGAGTGAATCAGACGATTTCATAAGCATCCTTTTCTTTTTCCAAAGTCGGTCGGCTGCGGTGAAAACATACCCACATCCAGGTGTTAGTACACCGCACTGTCCGATATCCCTCAAGGAGACCTGTGCCAAGAGCGCGGAAAGCGTATGAACAAGTCGGGCACACCGTGGTCACCGGAGTGAGAACCGGCGCAGGCAATCCCCTGGCTGCGACTTGCGGCCAACGGTGCTGGACGGGGGGCTTTCGATCCCCGTGAGGGATTTCACGGGCTGCGGTGTATGACTAACGGAACCGCGCGTTATTGCCCGGAGCGGCCCCCGTGCCGCCTCCCGTCCGGTACGCTCTCCGAGAAGCTCGCGCTCTAATCCATGATCCGCTCCACAACCCACGCCACGCTCGCCGCCGGGTGCCTCGTCCTCCTGGCCGGGTGCAATACCATGCCGGCCGCGGCGGAACGCACCGTTCGCGATCATCTGGCGGCGGTCGGCCATGAATTGCCGCCCGGACGGGGGCAACTCCCGCTGCTTGGCGCGGAGTCGCAGCCGAGCGACTACGTGCGTTTCGCTCTGCTCAAACACCCCGCGGTTTTTGCCGCCTACAGTGAATGGCGGGCGGCGGTCGAATCCATTGCGCCGGCCCGGGCGCTGCCTGACCCGCAGATCACCTTCCAGGCCGACATCGCCGGAACCGTGACGTCGCTGATGCCGGGAGTGCTGTTCGACTTGATGGTCCCTGGAAAGCGCGCCGCGCTGGCGCGCGAAGCAGCGGCAGACAGTGAAGTCGCCTACCGGGAGTACGTGGGCACGGTGGCCCGCACGGCCGCTGAGGTGCGCAAAGCGTGGATTGAGCTGGCCTTCATTGAAGGAATGATCCCGTTGCGCGAGGCTTCGTTGACAGCGATCGGCCAGTCCGCCGACATTGCCGCTGCGGAATACTCGACCGGACGCGGCGTGACGACACTGGAGGGCCAGATCCAGACTGCGGGCGAAGCCGCCCGCATCCATTCCGAGCTCGCCACCTTGGCCGACCGTCTCCACGCCGCGCGCGTGCAATTCAAGTCGGCCCTTGGCCTTGAGCCGGCGGACCCCAATCCCTTCTGGCCGCGGTTCCCCCTGACGCCCACCGTCCTTCTCTCGGAAGAAGAACTCTGGCGGCGCGTGCAGGCGTCGAACCCCGACCTCGCCAAAATGCGTGCGATGGTCGAGATGGCCGTGGCAGGCGAGGCGGTTGCGCGCCAAGGCCGGATTCCCGATTTCACCGCCGGTCTGATGGCCGATGTGAAGCAAGCGCCTTGGATATGGCGGCCGACGGCCACGGTCACCTTGCCGGTCTGGCGCGGCAAAATCGCCGGCCAGATCGCCGCCGCCCAGGCGCGCCGCGAGGCGGCGGCGGCCAATGTCGATGCGGAACGGCTGAGCATGGCCGCTGAGTTGGCCCGGATGCTCTACATGGTGCGCGAGGCGGACCGGATGATCGCGTACATCGACACCACTGCGCTCCCCAACGTCGACCGGACGGTCGCCTCCGCGGAGGCTTCGATTCAGTCGGGTATGGGCGGCAGTGGGATGATCCCGGAGGCGCGCCTCATGGCGGCCAACATGCGAATCGAACGCCTCAGCGCCCTGCGGGAGTGGGAACAGGCAGTGACCGAGCTTCTGCTCATGACTGCCGAGGTCGCGACCGGCGCTGGTTCGCTACTGCCCGAAACCTCACCTTCTACCCGTCAATGAGCCTCCATTTTTCTTCCATGAAAACCCGTTCGTTGCTTCCCGCGCTTATCGCCAGTTGGACTAGAGCTGCCCTCTTCAGCGTGATCGGCGCCCTTGTTGTCGTGCCGACGGCGTTTGCCGTCAAGCAGCTCTACACCTGCGGCATGCACCCGCAGATCATCCGCGAGGAACCCGGCAATTGCCCGATCTGCGGCATGAGGCTGCAGCCCGTGCGCGCCAACACCGCGGCACCCGGCGCCGCCGCGACCTCCGGCGAACGCAGGATCAAATACTACAAATCCACCATGATCCCCGGCCAGGTCAGCGACAGGCCCGGCAAGGACACGATGGGGATGGACCTGGTGCCGGTCTACGAGGGCGGGGATTCTTCGGCGCAGACCATCCAGATCGACGCGGCCACGACGCAGCGCATGAACTTGAAGACCGCGCTCGTCGAGCACGGCCCGGTGCGGCGCGAATTCCGCACGGTCGGCATCGTCGCCTACAACGAACAGGGCCTGCGCGACATCACCACCAAATACGAGGGCTGGCTCGAGAAACTCTACGTGAACGCCACCTGGACCGCCGTGAAAGCCGGCGATCCGCTTTTTGAGATTTACTCGCCCGACCTCTACAACGCGCAGCTCAACTATCTCGTTGCCGT
>CAIQIC010000057.1 GCA_903871765.1 uncultured Lentisphaerota bacterium | reverse complement strand
TGTTGTGCATAGTCGCCGCAGTCACTGAAAAATCCACCACCAAAATACTCAGCGAAGCCAATAACATCTCCATGGCAACGCGAGGTGTCCTGGGCAGAAATCTTCGAAACGCCGAAGTTATTGAATCGATGGGAATGCTGGATAGAATAAGACAGCGCTGGATGGTTGGCGCTACCAAAGTCCTGGAATTACAGTCTGTTGCCAGTTCGCGTGCCGGCTTGTTAACGGCGCTATCCAAAGTTATCCGTCTTTCTTCGCAATCACTGATTTTAGGCTTGGGCGCCTATCTGGTGATTGAGCGCGAAATCTCACCGGGCCTCATGATCGCAGGCTCCATACTGATGGGCAGAGCACTGGCTCCAATTGATCTTATTATAGGCACCTGGAAAGGCTTTATCAGCGCCCGCGACCAGTACCAACGAATGCTGGACGAGCAGGAAGTTCGCGCCAAACGAGCCGAGGCGATGCTAAACAAACAGGAAGTTTATGCCAAGAGAGCCGAGGAACTGCTAACCAAACAGGAAGAACTGTTCAATCGACAGGCAAAAGGCACTGAGCGGTACGAGAAGATTCTTGAGACATGGGAAAGACAACAGAAGCAATATCAGAAGTACTTGGATTCCCTTGGCAAGAATGCAAAGCCCAACAACTGACCCCATCGTATTTGTCAACCCGCTGCGCGGTTTGCCAAAACGGTGTGTCAGAACCATCAAACATCACAATGCAACAAACCTTCCAGTGGCCGGAGATGAGGCGTATCCTGCCCGACGTGCTGGCGTTTATGCTGGGGCTCGGCGTCGCGCGGTGGCTGCGCTGGCCGACGACCGACCTGGTTTGGAGCCTGTGGCTGAGCAGCCTGGTGCTTGGTTATGCAATTAGGATGCTGTAGGTTTTCGGGCGCATTGCTGCGGGCGGGCCGAGGCGACGAAAGCGCGAACTGAATGGACAAACCATGAAACCGATTAATCCAGACTCCGGTTGGAACAGGCCCTTCTTATCCCTGGCCGCAGCGGCCGGCGTTCTGTGCATGGCCGGAAGCGAGGCGCTGGCCGGCAAGCATGCGGGCGAGGTGCAGCTCGATAACCTGGTTCCCTATACGGATACCGTGGCCGCGTGGAGCGACCGCCATTCGAACATTACCCTGACCTGGCCGCGTGCGGCCGACCCCGGCCTCCAGCAATTCGTCAGCCTCGTCGGCTGGTCCGGTACCGAGATCGTCCCCCAGTTGCTGTCCTGGACGCTCGCCGAAGAAGGCCGGCGCCTCCCGCTCAAGGTCACGTCGCGCACGTTCCGTCCCGACAAAGTGATCGAGGTGGACGGCGCCGAGGGCTTGGAACTGACGGCCGTCACGTCCTGGCCGGCGCGCAACGCCCTCGCCGTGGAACTGGTCCTGTCCAACCGGACAGACCAGGCCCGTGTCATCGAGCTGCGCTGCGACTATCCCGGCAAGGGTGTGCGGCCGGACTGGACCGGCCCGTTCCCGGTGGGCAAGTGCGTCAGCCTCGAGAACGAACCAGAAGGATCATGGTCGTCGCTGTATGTGCACAACGAGCATGGCCGCAACTTCCTTTGGGTGAGCGGCTTCGCCGCCGGCATGACGCAGGGCACCACACTGGAAATGGTCTGCCTGGCCGATCTAGCCCCGCGCGTTTTGCGCCTGGAGCCGAAAGGGAAGGTTGCGTTGGTGCTGTCCATGGGATTTGGCCGGTACCGCGAACTGGCCCGGCAGGCCCGCGAGGAGTGCAACCAAAAGATCGCCCGCGGCTGGACTTCCGCCCAGGAAACCGTGCGGTGGCGGCAGATCCTGCGGGGCGCGCCGCCGTTGGCGAAGAAATACCGCGGGCAGGAGCACTACGAGCGGATGTACGCCCATGCGATCGCGGCGTTGAGCAGCCTTTCCCTGCGCGGGGAGGGCGGTTACACCGGCGACAAACGCATCCCCTACGTCACCAAGCAGGGCCTGGCCATCGCCTTCTTCTGGGACACGTCCTTTACGACCACGGGCCTGCGCGAGTTCGACACGGCCCTGGCCCAGGAGGCGCTGCTGTGCTTTACGGAGAACGTCGGGCCGCGCGGCAGCCTGCCCGGCACGCTGTGCGACAGCCACCGGGGCGGCGAGGGGCAGGCCCCCATCATGACGTGGGCCGCGTGGTCCGTCTATCAGCGCAGCCGCGACAAGGCCTGGCTGCAGCGGGTCTATCCCGCGCTGGCGGGCAACGCGAAGTTCTGGTTCAAGTACCATTGCTCGCCCCGCGGGCTGTGCCAGTTCTTCAATGCCGGACAGATCGCCGATAACGACGCCCGCTTCGATCCGATCCAGGGCGACAAGGGCAATCAGAACCTGGCCGGGTTCGAATCGCCGGACGTCAACGCGTTCCTTGTCATGGACGCCCGCTGTCTGGCGCTCATGGCCGGCGAACTGGGCCGGCCGGCGGAGGCCCGGGCCTGGCGGGAGCAGGCCGACACCCTGGGCAAGCTCATCGTCGCAACGATGTACTTCCCCGAAGAGGCCATGTTCTACGATGTCAAGGCCGGGACCCATGAGAAATTGTCGGGCGTGAAAACGCCCAACATGTTCCTGCCGCTGTGGGCCGGGGTGCCCTTGCCGCGGGCAGAGGTCAAGGCGGTCGTCGAGCGGCACATGCTCAACCCGGACGAGTTCTTCCGGGAGCTGCCTTTTCCCAGCCTGTCGTACGACCATCCCAAGTACGATCCAAAGGGCTACTGGCGCGGCCGCATCTGGCCGCACGTGGTCTACTGGATGGTTCAGACCCTCTGGCGCCAGGGCTACCAGCGGGAGGCCGAGCTCACGGCCGACCGCCTCGTTAAAATGTTTCGGGAGACGCCCTTCTTCCACGAGAACTACGAATCGGGCGCCGGCGGCGGGATCGGCTGTCCCGACTACAACTGGAGCTGCGCGACCGTCATCGAGCTGCTGCTGGAGCGCTACAAAGATCCGCTGCCGTAACAACCGTTTTTCACGTGAAGACGGCGCAGTTGCGGGGCCAGACGGCCGAAAAAACGTATTGATCCGGATGGCCGGCGGCGCGATAGTGCCCGCATGCATCCGATGCGAACCGCACCCGTTCGCGCCGCCCGGCCGGGCCGCCGCGCCTTTGCCGGAACAGAATTACGCCACCCCCGCGAAGTAGTCTTTAGCCGATGGCGCAGCTTCCGCATAAAGACAACTTCAGCCCCTGCGTCAAAAAGCCGGTCTTTACGCAACATTCTGAGGAAGATCACCTTGTGCTTGCCAGGCAGGGCCTGGAAACCGAAGTATACGGCCAGTGACGGTTTCTCACGGCGGCGTGCATACATGGACGCGAAGTTCGTTCAATAATACTGTTCGCAAGATAGGGATGAAGAAGATTCTGAAATATGGTGCTGTGATTCTGGCCATTGGCGGATTGGTGATCGCATCGATTATCTGGTTCACGCACCGGGAGAAACCGGCCATCGCCGCGTCATGGCATGGCTTTACGGCGGCGGTTGGCAGTAATGATTTCAGGGCGGCCTACAATTACCTGACGCCGGAAGCCAAGCAGAGATGGGCGTTCGAGGCATTCACTAATTGCGGCGTGTGCGTGCGCACATTCGGAGTCGAGCGGGGGCTGATCAGACGCATTGTGGCGTATCCAATTTGGAATCATGCCGTCGTGATCTCCAGCACGGCGGATCTATTGCCGGTTCCTTTCTCATGGCAAGGAGGCTTCGAGGCATTCGAGGGGCAGTTTGAAAAGCACGGTGGAAGATGGCAGTTGGGGGAAATACCAATGTTCCATATGAGATGAAGTTGCGAACCGCGGTGTCGAGGGTACGGCTTCGCCGCCCCTCACGCCGGACGTTGGACCATAAGGAATAGGAATATGAAATCGCTGTCCATTCTATTGCTTGGCACATTGCTAACCGGGTGCGTAACGACCCCAGCGGATGTCCGAAGACAATCCATTGAAAAGAAGTTGGATGCCATCGTATTTCCGGAGATCGAGTTCCGTCAGGCTGATAAATATTGCGCCCTCGCCTTTCTTTCGCATGAATCCAAGGCGTTGGACCCGGAAAGAAAGGGCGTAGATATAGTCTACATCCCAGCAGCTTCTGGCTGCATCACAAATACTCCAGCAGATCCACTTGGTGATGCCGGAAATAATGAGGGTAGGCCGTTTACCTTCGAAGTCCATCGCGTTTCGCTTCGAGAAGTTCTCAACATCGTGTGCGAACTCGGCGATTTCACGTGGACGATTGAGGATTCTGTAATCAAAGTCAGGGTGAAACAGAACAAGGTCCAAGGATCGGTTCGTGGCGGCGGGGAACTCGCGCCACAACCGTGACGTTCGCCGCAAGAAGGCAAAAAAATCCCGCATGATGAGAAAGGGAAAGAGTCAATGAAACCGCTCTCATTATCGAGATTGTCCACACTATCTCTGAAGGTGATGGTGCTCCTGTGGTCATCCCCGTCGTCCGTGCCAAGTGCTTCTCTTGCCCAAGATGCGGTTGTCACATATCCCGCCCCGCCGGGGGAGAAGGCGTCGGAGGATTACAAAGTCGATGCAGGGGGTAAGTCTGTTTTCGTCTATACGGCCCCCGTCTTGCGTGGCGGCCCCGCCTCATTCGCGTATTTCGACTTCTCCGGGTCAATTACCGTCTCGGTCGCCAGCCCGCGGAAGATCGGCACCGTCAAGATCCTTCCCACGTCGTACGGCATCAAGCCTGCCGTTTCCGAGAACAGCGTCTCCTTCACGCTCAGCAAGCCCGCGAACCTGACCATCGAAATGAACGCCAGCGTCGAACGCCCTCTGCATCTCTTCGCGAATCCGCCCGAGGCCCACCGGCCCAACCCGAACGGCAAGGATGTGATCTACTTCGGTCCGGGCGTGCATGAGGTGGCGACGCTTCGCCCGAAGAGCGGACAGACCGTTTACCTCGCCGGAGGCGCGATCCTGCGGGCTGGAATCCCGCCCGACGAGAAACCAACCGAGGAGAAGAACTGGCGAGGGAACAAGGTGTGGGCCGCGCTGCTGGAGACGCACGGCGGCCAAGGCGTGAAGGTTCGAGGGCGGGGCATCTTGGACCTGGGCCCGCTTCCCTGGCACGCCCGGACGGCGATGTGGTTTGGCGGCTCGCAGGATGTGCTCGTCGAGGGGATCATCGTCCTCGACGCCCCCGCGTGGGTCGTGGCGATACATAACTCGAAACATGTCATCGTCCGCAACGTAAAGCAGCTCTGCGCCCGCGAAAACAGCGACGGGATCGACATCTGCAACAGCCAGGACGTCCTCGTCGAAGACTGCTTCCTCCGGAACAACGACGACGAAGTTTGCGTGAAGACGCTCTCGCCGCCACCCGCAATGGAGTCGAAGAACATCGTCGTGCGACGTTGCGTGGTCTGGAACGACCGCGCGCGAGGGCTCGGCATCACCTCCGAGACGCGCGCCAACATCTCGAACGTCCTTTTCAAGGACTGCGACATCATTCACGATTTCTCGGGCGGCTTTGACTGCGCAGCGCTCGCGATTCTAGTCTCCGACTCGGGGACGATGAGCAACATCCGGTTTGAGGGCATCCGGGTGGAGGACTGCCGGAACACGCTGGTCAACTGCTGGATCGGGGCGGACATGTGGGGACACGACAAAATACGGGGGCACATCAAGGGGGTGACGTTCAAGGACATCGTCGTCATGGGGAAGGCTATCCCGGTGATGAAGCTGACGGGGTGCGACGATGCACACCTGATCGAAAACGTGCGTATCGAGAACTTACGGATTCAAGGAAGCCTGACCAGGGGCGCTGAGCCGGTGAAGCTGCAAACCAACGCCTACGTGAGAGGCCTCGCCATCGCCATCGGCAGATGATGGGTTGCGAATGTGAGTTCATCGGACACGAGTGGCGGGAGAAGGATGGCTGACAAGCCGCCTGGGACGGTGCCGGGGTCAGATCAGAAGTACAGGTCGCGTTCGCCGCGGCAGATCCGTTCGTAGTGGGTCAGGAATTCGGGGTAGATTCGGGGTTGCTGGGTCCGTATTTCCTCGAGCTCCCGCTGCAGCAGCGGCGCGCCGACGGCCTGCGTCGCCGGGCTGGCGAAATCGTCCAGCCACTCCTTGAAGGTCAGCACGGCATTGAGCTTGCAAAACTTACCTTCCGCGCCGCTGCGGAGCAGGTCCATGATGCACCGGCCGGTGCGGCCGCACCGATAGCCGGCGGTGCAGAAACTGGTGATGCAGCCCAGGCCGGCGAGGTCGCGGACCACCTCGTCCAGCGTCCGGGTGTCGCCGAGCATGAATTGCTGGCGTTGGTCGTCCTGCCCGCCGTGGCTTTCCTGGTAGGCGCCGATGCCGATCTGCGACGAGGCGTCGGTCTGCGTGCAGCCGAGCGGCAGCAGCCGCCGGCGCATGCCGGGGTTCTCGCGCGCGGTGACGATCAGGCCGGCGTGAGGCACGGCCAGCCGCAACAGGATCACAACCTTCTCGAAATCGTCATCGCTGACGCGCCAGCGGGAGTTCTGCGCCAACGGCGTGTTGGCCGCCGGCTCCAGCCGCGGGAAGCTGATCGTGTGCGGGCCGATGCCCAGGGCGCGTTCCAGTTCCAGGGCATGGGCCGTCAGGCCCAGCACCTCGAAGCGCCAGTCGTACAGGCCGAACAGCGCGCCAAGGCCCACGTCGTCCAGGCCCGCCTCCAGCGCCCGGTGCATGCAGTACAAACGCCAACTGTAATCGCCCTTGATGGTGTGTGCCGGGTGCACCTGGCGGTAGGTGGCGTGGTGGTAGGTCTCCTGGAAGACTTGGAAGGTGCCCACGCCCGCATCCCGCAGGGCTTGCAACTCCGCAATCGCCAGGGGCGCGGCGTTGACGTTGACCCGCCGGATTTGTCCCATCCCGCGGCGCGCCGGAACCCGGACGGCATAGATGGTGCGGATGGAGTTCAGCATGTAGTCCAGGTCCGACTGCGGATGTTCGCCGTAGACCACGACCAGGCGTTTGTGTCCGATCCGGCCCGCCAGCACTTCCGTCTCGGCGCGAATCTCGTCCATCGTCAGCGTGCGCCGGGCGATGCCGGCGTTCGACGACCGCAGCCCGCAGTAGCCGCAGTCGTTGACGCACCGGCTGCTCAGGTACAGCGGCGCGAAGGTGACGATGCGATTGTCATAGACCTTGTGCTTGATGTCCGCCGCCGCCTGGCGCATTTCGTCCCACAGCCCGGGATCGGCGACCCGCAGCAGCAGAGCGGTCTCGTCGAGGTCCAGGGTCTGGATCTGCCGGGCCTTGGCGATGATCTCGCGGACCCGCGCCGGCTCCGGCGGCGGGGCCGGTTGCAGCCGGGCCTCCAGGGCCGCATCGTCAAGGAAGTCACGCCCGTCCGTCTGGTACTTGGCGATCTCCTCCGGCGCGATCCGGCGGGCGCTCCACTCGCTTCCGCTTTGTTTTTCCACCATTGCCGTCATCCGCCTTTCGCGCCTTTCGCATGTTTCGTAGTTACTCTTCCGTCTGTACCACTAACCTGTAGAAGCGCTGCATTCAGGCGTATATTATTTCGTAAGTAGTTCGATTAGTTTGGCCTATGCTAGGCCGTATAATCGGATTATCAATTTGGAAATCAGGAAAACAGGAACGGCGGGGGCGTTCTTCTTTTCATGATCCTCCTGGCGAAGGACTTTCAGTTTCATGAGTTCCAAATTCATTTTGCTTTGGTTGCGGCTATGCCGCGCCAGACCTTTGTGTCTCCGCTCATCGCTTTGCACTTTCCACTGGGCCCACTGTCTGCGGCCTTGGTATCTGCTCCGCGGTGGTGGCCCGGTCGTACGCGTCCAGCGCCGCCGGGAAGGGCGCCAGCACCCGCCGCAGCACGCCCTGCGCCTGGGCGATGCACAGGCCGTAGTTGGTGATCGCGACGCCTTGCGCCCGCGCCCGCTGGATGTGCGCCAGCATCTCGCGGCGCGTCAGCATGCATGCGCCGCAGTGCACCACCAGCCGGTAGCCGGCCAGGTCCGCCGGGAAATCGCGGCCGGCGCTGACATCGAACACCAGGTCCAACCCGGTGTACTGCCGCAGCCAGCGCGGGATTTTCACCCGGCCGATATCGTCCTCCAACGCGTGGTGACTGCAGGCCTCGGCGATCAGTACGCGGTCGCCGGGCTGCAGGCGGTCGAGCCGCGCCGCGCCGCGCGCCAATTCCTGCAGATCGCCCTTGCAGCGGGCGAACAGGATCGAAAACGTGGTGCAGCGCACGGCGGGGGGGGTATCCGCCACCATCTTCTGCACCACCTGCGAATCGCAGACGACCAGGTCCGGCGGCCGGCCGAGTGTGGCCAGCAGGGCGGCATATTCCCGTTCCTTGACCACCAGGACCGCGGCGTCGTTGTCGAGCGCATCGCGGATCGCCTGCACCTGCGGCAGGATCAACCGGCCCTTCGGCGCCTGCAGGTCAATCGGCACCACGAGCACCGCCAACCCGCCCGGCGACAGCAGATCGCCCAGTAGCGCCGGCGGGTTCAGGAAATCTTCCGGGCACGCCTTGAGCAGCGCGGCCTTGAAGGCGTGCAGCGTGCGCTCGCGGTCCGCCACGTTCCGGCAGGAACACCCGAGCACGCCGGCGGTCGGCCCGGCCCGCCGCTCGCAGAACGCCCGCGCCGCGGGCTCGCCGCCGGGGTCATCCACCTTGTTGACGACGACGATCAGCGGTTGCTTGCGCCGGCGCGCCTCGGCCGCCACCTCCGCTTCGTACGGCCCCCACTGACCGGGTTCGGTGACCAGCACCACCACGTCCGCCCGCTCAAAGAGGGCGGACGTTTTGGCGAGCCGCCGCCCGGCCAGCAGCGATTGATCGTCCAGGCCGGCGGTGTCCAACAACAGGACCGGCCCGATGGGCAGCAACTCCAGCGCCTTTTCCACGATATCGGTGGTGGTGCCCGGCAGCGGCGAGGTGATCGCCACGTCCTGGCCGGCGAGGTAGTTCAGGAAACTGGACTTGCCGACATTCGTGCACCCGAAAAGTCCGATCTGCAACCGCAGGGATTTAGGAGTGGAAAGCATGTTGGTAGTCAGTTGTCCGTTGTCCGTGGTCATTAGTCGGTAGTCATCGGGCAGTGGTCTGCTGCAGATTCTTACAACCCACAACTGACAACGGACGGCTGACCTTTCACGTTGTATATCCCAGGGCCGTCAGATTCTCCGGTGACAAGGCTTGCTCCACGATTTCCTGCCCCAACTTCACGATCAGAAAGGCGCGGAAATCCATCCCGCCCGACGCCTGGAATTCGCGGCTCAGCGTCTGCGCCCGCTCATAGCCGAGGTGGGGCAGCAGGGCGGTGATCAGCGCCGGACTATGATCCACGCGCTGGCGGCAGACGGCCTCGTCGGCCGCGAAGCCGGCGATGTGCGGCGTCAGCATGACCGCGGTTTGCTCCAGCAGGTGGAGGGCTTCCAGCAGTGCGGCGGCGATCACCGGCAGAAATTCGTTGAGCTGCAGCGTGCCGGCGGCGGCGGCTTCGGCAATCAGCGCGCACTGGGCGCGGACGGTCATGCCGGCGGCCTGCGCCGCCTCCAGCAGCACGGGATTCACCTTGCCGGGCATGAGGGACGAGCCGGCCTGCACGGCCGGCACGCGGAGTTCGCCCAGCAGGTGCAGCAGACGCGCGTCGCGGGCCACCTTGGTAAGATTGGCGGCGCAGGCGTTCAGCAGGCCGGCCACCTCCACGAACGCATCCGCGTTGGCCGTGGCCTCCACCAGGTTGTCGGCGCGAGTCAGGCCCAGGCCTGTCACGTCGCGCAGCTTTTCGATAACGAGGAAGATGTAATTGCGCGGAGCGGTCAGGCCCGTGCCGATCGCCGTCCCGCCGAGGTTGACCACGCGCAGCCGCTCCTCGGCCTTGAAGGTCCGCCAGCGGTCGCGCGCGAACGCCTCGGCCCAGGCGGAACATTCCGCGCCCAGGGTCATCGGCACAGCGTCCTGCATTTCGGTCCGGCCCATCTTGACGACGCCGGCGAATTCCTGTTCCTTGCGCTGACAGGCGCCCTGCAGTCCCGCCAGCGCGGCGCTGAGCGTGCGCAGGCCCCGGATCGCGGCGATGCGCAGCGCCGTGGGATACACGTCGTTGGTGGATTGATGCCGGTTGACGTCCTCGAGCGGGTGCACCCGCGCGTAGTCGCCCTTGGCCGCGCCCAGCAGCTCCAGCGCGCGGTTGGCGACGACCTCGTTGACGTTCATGTGGGTGGACGTGCCCGCTCCGCCCTGCAACGCGTCGAGCGGGAACTGGTCGCGCAGGCCGCCCGCGACGATTTCGTCGCAGGCCCGGACGATCGCTTCCGCCTTGTCCGCCGCCAGGTAGCCCAGTTCGCGGTTGGCCAGGGCGCAGGCTTTCTTGACCAGCGCCAGCGCGCCGATCAGCGCCGGCGGCACGGGCCGGCCGGTCAGCCGAAAGTTTTCGCTCGCCCGCAGCGTGTGCAGGCCCCAATACACCGCTGCCGGCACCGGTTGCGCGCCGAGCAGATCATGCTCCATCCTGGTATCCGCTGCTGCCATGCCGCTGGACGCTCCCGATTTCATCCGTGTAATCCGTTTATTCCGCGGTAAATTCAGCTTCCCCCGTTTGCGTCCAGGGTCTGCGTGGGCAGCCCCTTGCTGAGCGATGCCTTCACGGAGACGCCCGGCAGCCGGCCCAGCCGGCCGGTCAGTTCACCCAACCGGTCCGTGGTGGCGTCCACGATCAACGTGATGACACAGCAGTGCCGGCTTTCGTAGGGGAGGCCGGTGCGCGCGACGATGCAGTCGCCGAACTCCGTCAGTACGCTGTTGACCAGCGGCGCGGCGTGCTGCCGGTCCTCGATGATGATGCCCACAAAGCCCAACCGCTTGTTCATGTGTTCTCCCTCAAAAAAAAACCATCGCCAGAAGCGATGGGCGGACGTGTATCCGACGGCCTTCGCCCTTGGCTGCAGAGCCCGCTGCTCCTGACCGCAGGACCGGAACTTCTATACATCTTATTCCGCCATTTTGCAACTTGCGCGACTCCCCAGTTGCGCACCGGCTGTTTTTGCATTAACTTTACGGGCTTTCCATTACTTGGCGTGGGGAAGAGCACGGTCAACGATGAACAGAATACTGAAAAAGACCCAGTTGTCGGACGATGTTTTCCAACTGCGCGTGGCGGCGCCCCTGATTGCCGCGGAGCGAAAACCCGGCCAGTTTGTGATCCTCCAACTCGACAGCGACTTTGGCGAGCGCATCCCGCTGACCATCGCCGACGCCGACGCGGAGGAGGGCTCCATCACGCTCATCTTCCAGGTGGTCGGCAAAACCACCCACCGCCTGGCGGACCTGCACGAGGGTGATTGCATCGTCAACTTGCTGGGGCCGCTCGGCCAACCCACCCATATCGCGAAGTTCGGCACGGTGGTGGCCGTGGGCGGCGGCATCGGCGTCGCGCCGCTGTACCCCATTACGCGGGCCCTACGGCAGGCCGGGAACCGCATCATCATCATCATGGGCGCGCGCACGCAGCGGTTGTTGATTCTCGAGCGGGAAATGCGCGCCCTGGCCGACGAGTTCATCCTCTGCACCGATGACGGCTCCTGCGGCCGGAAGGCGTTGGTGACGGAGCCGCTTAAAGAGCTGTGCGCGCGCGTGCCGAAGCCCGACCTGGTGGTCGCCATCGGCCCGCCGGTGATGATGAAATTCTGCGCCGAAACCACGCGGCCCTTCGGCGTGCCCATCGTGGTTTCGCTCAATACGATCATGGTAGACGGCACGGGGATGTGCGGCGGCTGCCGCGTCACCGTCGGCGGCGCGACCCGGTTCGTCTGTGTGGACGGCCCCGAATTCGACGGGCACCAGGTGGATTTCGACAACATGATGCAGCGGCTGAGCGCTTACAAGAAGCTGGAGGATCACGCACACGATCAGTGCCACCTCGAGCAGGAAATCAAGCGGCAGCAGGAGGCGGCCTCATGAGCCATCCCACCCCCCAGCAACTGGCCGACCAGGCCCGTGCTGCGCTGGAGCGCATCGGGCCGGGCTGCCCGGCGTTGAAGCCCAAGGAGCGGCTGGCCATCCCGCCACAGCCCATGCCGGCGCAGGATCCGCAGAGCCGCCGCCGCAACCTTCGGGAGGTGGCCCTCGGCTACACGCCGGAACAGGCCCGGTTGGAGGCGCTGCGCTGCTGGCAGTGCAAGAACGCGGCGTGCGTGGCCGGCTGCCCGGTGTGCATCAATATCCCCGGGTTCATCCAGGCCATCGTGGAGGGTGATTTCCAGCGGAGCGTGGACATTATCAAGGAGGTCAGCCTCCTGCCCGCGGTCTGCGGCCGCGTCTGCCCGCAGGAAGGGCAGTGCCAGTTGACCTGCACCGTCGGCAAGGCGCTCAAGGACGTCAACCAGGCGGTGTCCATCGGCCGTCTGGAGCGCTTCGTCGCCGACTGGGAGCGCGAACAGGGCCGGGTGCAGGTACCGCCGGTCAAGCCCGCCACCGGGCGCAAGGTTGCCGTGGTAGGCAGCGGCCCCGCCGGCATCACGGTCGCCGCCGATGTCCGGCGGGAAGGCCACGCGGTGACGATCTTCGAGGCCTTTCACAAGCCCGGCGGCGTCATGGTGTACGGCATTCCGGAGTTCCGGCTGCCCAAGGCCATCGTGCAAAAGGAAGTGGAGACGCTTGAGCAGATGGGCGTGAAGATCCACCTCAACTTCGTCGTGGGCCGCACCCGCAAGCTGCTCGACCAGTTGGAGCAGGACGGCTTCGACGCGATGTTCATCGGCGTCGGCGCGGGGCTGCCCAAATTCATGAACATCCCGGGTGAGAACCTCGTCGGCGTCTTTTCCGCCAACGAATACCTCACCCGCGCCAACCTGATGCGCGCCTACGACTTCGAGCGCGCCGATACGCCCATTTTCCGCTCCACCCGCGTCGCGGTCCTCGGCGGCGGCAACGTGGCCATGGACGCCGCTCGCATGGCCGTCCGGCTCGGCGCCCAGGAGGTCCACCTCGTCTACCGCCGCACCGAGGTCGAAATGCCGGCGCGCGTGGAGGAGGTGGCCCATGCCAAGGAGGAAGGCGTCATCTTCCACATACTCCAGAATGCCAAGCGCATTCTCGGCGATGCCGCCGGCCGCGTCACCGGGATGGAATGTCTGCGCTACGAACTCGGCGCGCCCGATGCCTCGGGCCGCCGCCGCCCCGTGGAGATCCCGGGCAGCGAGTTCGTCATGGACGTGGACACCGTCATCTGCGCCATCGGCAACGAAGCGAATCCGCTCCTCCGGCAGACCACGGCCGGCCTCGTGCACAACAAGTGGGGCAATATCGTCACCGATGAAAACCAAAAAACGTCGCTCGACGGCGTCTATGCCGGGGGCGACATCGTCCTTGGCGCCGCCACGGTCATCCTCGCCATGGGCCAGGGCCGCGTTGCCGCCGCCGCGATCAACCAGCGGCTGGCGGCGCAGGACAGGCCGAAGGTCCCTCCCCTGGAAGGAGCTGAAAATCCCGAAATCAGCATTTGACTCCGCCCCCTGATCCCGCCATAGTGCCCGGCTTTCACAGACGGGAGGGCGCGCTGGAAGCCCGCTTTGACGGCTGTGGACAACCAAAAGGAATATGCCATGTCGAACAGCCTGTCCCGATGGATCACCACAGCGCTCCTCCTGCTGGGCGCCGCCGCCAGCCTCCCGGCCGCCGAGCCGGCCACGCCCGTGCCCGCCGAATCCGGGCTGACCATGCCCCACCCGCTGCCACAAGCCCCAACGCCGTCCGTCCCCATCGCGCCGACCGCCGTTGTCGCCGTGGTGGCGAGCGAAAAGATTCTGCAGAGCGACATCAATGCCGTCGTGGAGCGCCTCCTCAAGGCCAACGCCGGCCGGATTCCGCCGGACCATGCGGCGGCGGCCCGCGAGCAGATGTCCGCCAGCGTCCTCGAGAACCTGATCATGCAGAAGCTGCTGATGCGCGAAGTCGAGAAGGCCAAGATCGCCATCACCACCAACGATCTCGCCCAGGCGAAGCAGGAGATCCCGCTGCCGCCGGGCATGACCTTCGAGCAGGCGCTGGAGTCGCAGAACATGACGGCGCAGGATTTTGAGAACATGGTGAAAATCAAGCAACTGCTCGATAAGAAGACGGCCGGCGTGGCTGCCGTCAGCGACGCGGACCTGAAGAAATACTACGACGAGAACAAGGCGCGGTTTGAACAGCCGGAGACCGTCACCGCCCGGCACATCCTGATCACGGTGCCGGAGAAGGCCGATGCGAAGGTCCGGGCGGACAAGAAGGCCCGGGCCGAAGACATCCGCCAGCAGTTGATCAAGGGCGGCGATTTTGCGGCGCTGGCCAAGCAGTACTCCGAGGATCCGGGCAGCAAGGACAAGGGCGGCGAGTACACCTTCCCGCGGGGCCAGATGGTGCCCCCATTCGAGCAGGCGGCCTTCAGCAACGAACTGGACAAGATCGGGCCGCTGGTCGAAACGGACTTCGGCTATCACGTCCTGCAGACCACCGCCAAGCATCCGGCCAAGACCCTGGCGCTGGCCGAAGTCGCCGACCATCTGCGCCAATATTTGTCCAGTCAGGCCAAGAACGAGGTGGTGGAGAAATACCTCAAACAGTTGCGCGCTGACGCCAAGGTGGAAATCACCGGCAAGAAATAAGCCGCCACGCGCGGCCAGTCGGATCGCCGGTTGACGGGGGGCGTTGTTGCTGTTAGAGTAACCCCCGTCGTTGCACCCGTGGTGAAACTGGCATACACGCTAGATTCAGGGTCTAGTGGCCTCACGGCCGTGGAGGTTCGAATCCTCTCGGGTGCACCAATTAGAACTTGCGGAAAAATCGTTGCTTCGCAACGATTGGTTTTCGGCGAGGGCAAAATGATCTCATTCAGACAGCCGCACGTGAGCCTGTTGAGCTTTTCCTGAACGTCCGCAATGCGGTCAACCATGCCTTTCAAATCGTTCTCGACCGATGGGCTGCCTTTTTGCATTTCGTCGTCCACGAGGGCGCGAACAAAATTTGCCTGTTCCGTTGAAATGGCTAGCTGGGAAAGCGCCTCAAGGCACGGCTCAACGACGGAATGTTCCTGAACCTACGGCTCTGAGCACGGTTGCACCTTGCAGGTGGACTTGATGATGACGAGCCCGCGGCCCTGCCACGCCAAACTCGGCCCGAAATTGCTGCGCGCGGGTGGTCGGCCGCCGGAGCCCGGTGATACCAATGTCGCCACAGTAGGCCGCGCGAGGAACCGGGTGCTTCGGATTCCGCCGCCCACGCACGAGCAGAGATTAACACCGTGAAGAGGACGACGGATGACTGAATCCAGGTTGATTTAATAGCACTTGCCTTCAGATGTGATGAGCAGAATGCAAAACTTCGAATGTTACCAGTTGTCCGACCGGAACGGCGATGCTGGCAGGCCTTCCCGGTTGTAGAGGTTAGCGCCTTCCGGGTTCATGCTATAAGCATAGCGCACGGCCACCGGCTTCGGCGCTGCGGGGCTTGAGACTAGGACGGTCTTGCCATCGATCACAGCATCCGCCCAAACCCATCTCTTGTCCTCGCCGGCGATGGCAAATCTCTTGAGTTTGGCATCTTTGTCTTCAACCGCCGGATGGAGGCCGTCTTTCTTGCCGACCATCAGGCCCCCGCCGACAGTGTCGAATGCAATCCGGATCCTGCCGCCCTCGATCTGCATGCTCTTGTAGAGCGGGCCGCTATAGACCAGATCGGACTTGCCATAGTCCTTGGCCAGCGCCCAGAGGGCCAGCCTCTCACCAACGTCGAACTTGTTCCTCGGATGAATATCATTGGCGTCACCGACATCGATCGTCACCGCCATGCCGCTCTTGGGTATTGCTTTGAGCGCCTGAAGCATGCCCATTCGGATCGCCTGCCATCCGAGGTTGCCGCCGGACGGGTCGTCATTAGGCTTGTCCAGGATCGTAAGCTGGACATAGTAGAAGGGGAACTCATAACCCCAAAGCTTCCGCCAACTGCCCGCTAATGCGCTGAGCTTGTCGATATACGTTTGCTGCTCCGCTCCGTTGTTCTCGCCCTGATACCAGAGGACGCCCTTGATGGGAAACTTGAGCAAGGGATGAATCATGCCATTGTAGAGAGTGCTGACCTCGCACCGGCCCCTGAAGTCTTCGTTGGGATGCGGGGCGACCGGTGGGGGATAGGATACATCCTTTCCCGCAGCCATGTTTGTTGTTGCCT
>CAIQIC010000056.1 GCA_903871765.1 uncultured Lentisphaerota bacterium | reverse complement strand
TATGGCATTATGGTGTCTATTCGCTTTTTACAAAGAACATAGTGGAGAAGCGACGAATAACCGAACTAATGAGAATATGTAAGTTTATTGCAGCAGCTTGGACTTCTTCTTCCACTCCTCGATGGTGTCCTTGAACTTCTCGCGCGGTATGAAAAGCGCGCTGTCCGTATCCTCGTCCTTCATGATTACGAACACCAGCCTGTCGCCCACCGCGGCGAAGCTGGAGAGCTCGGCATGCCCGAGGGATTTGGCGAGCGAGCGCAGGTAGCCCCGCAGCTTGAGCGAGAGCGCCGCAGGGACCGTTGCTGCGCCCCGCGCCATGTGCGCCGCCGCCAGCTCGTCCTTGCGGATGACAATGGCCCCTTCGAGCAGCCCGTGAGCCACCATGCCGGCGATGAGCGTTCCCCACAGGTTCGCCATGCCGCCGACCGCCACAATCGCGACATAGCGGATCGATTTCATTACCCCGGCTTCGGCCGGGCCTATGCCGCCGTTATAGTGTGTCATGAAAACCCCGGCGACTGCGGCGATGACGGCGCTCAGCACGAAGAGGTTCAGCTTGTAGCGCGCGGTGTTGATCCCCATGGCCTGTGCCGCCTCTTCGTTGCCGTGGATCGCCCGCAGGGCCCTGCCGGCGCGCGAGTTGACAAGGTTCGACAGCATCACGATGACGGCGAGGATCATAGCCATTGCACAATAGTAACCTGCAAGCCGGTGATTTCTGCTTCCGTCGATTACAAGTCCCGCGAAAATCCTGAAAGGCGGGACATCAGAGAGCCCGTCAGCGCCGCCGAACAGCGGTGTACCCAGCGCGATCCGGTAGATGATGGTACCGAATCCGAGCGTGGCCATGGCGAGGTAGTGGCCCTTGAGCCGCAGCACCGGGATCCCGATGACAATGGCGGTGAAACCGCTTATGAGCACTGCCGCGATAAGCGAGAGCCACGGCGAAAGGTACAGTATGTCGCTTCCCCAGGAGTTGGTGCCGGCGATTGTCATTCCCATACCGGAAAGCAGTTTGACAAAGGCGTCGGATTTATGCGGCAGCAGGTTCAGGGTGGTAAGGACCGCGGCGGTGTAGCCGCCGATGGCGAAGAACGCGGCGTGGCCTATCGATATCTGCCCGGCATATCCCATGAGCATGCACAGGCCGATGACGACGAGCGCGTACCATCCCGCCATGGTGAGCTGTGT
This sequence comes from uncultured Lentisphaerota bacterium, assembly GCA_903871765.1. Classification (GTDB taxonomy): domain Bacteria; phylum Verrucomicrobiota; class Kiritimatiellia; order CAIQIC01; family CAIQIC01; genus CAIQIC01. The sequence goes on along the minus strand of CAIQIC010000056.1, from coordinate 395 downwards.
CAGGAAATATTCCGTGCCGGTCATCGCTGTCGTCATCTGGACAGCAATCACCAGCGCCGCGAATACGCAGAAAGGAATTGCCTGCCGCATAATCAGAATTCCTTCAGGGCGCCGGCCTCGCGGCTCCCGAACAGACCCGAGGGCCTGAAAAAGAGCACGAGCAGCAGAATGGTGATGGTGATGACGTCCTTGAACGCCGACGGCAGCAGACTTATGCTGAAAGCCTCGATGATGCCGAGAATAAGTCCGGCCGCAACAGCACCGGTGCTGTTGCCGAGGCCCCCGAGTATCGCCACGGTGAACCCTTTGATGGCAAGCGGCGTACCGCAGTCATAGTGGGTCTGCGCGATGGGCGAAACGACGCAGCCCGCAAGGGCGCCGATAGCGGCGCTGAT
>CAIQIC010000055.1 GCA_903871765.1 uncultured Lentisphaerota bacterium | reverse complement strand
GGCGAAAGCGGCTCTCTGGTCTGGCCCTGACGCTGAACTGCGAAAGCTTGGGGAGCAAACAGGATTAGATACCCTGGTAGTCCAAGCTGTAAACGATGGGTACTAGGTGTGGTCCCGCAAGGGGCTGTGCCGCAGTTAACACGTTAGCTCCGACACTGGCGGGGACAATCCCACCAACATCAAGTGCACACCGTTTAGGGCTGGGACTACCAGGGTATCTAATCCTGTTTGCTCCCCCAGCTTTCGTGCCTCAGCGTCAGTATCGGTCCAGAGAGCCGCCTTCGCCACCGGTGTTCTTCTCGATATCTACGCATTTCACCGCTACACCGAGAATTCCGCTCTCCTCTCCCGTACTCTAGCGCCGCAGTTTCGAATGCCTTTCCACAGTTAAGCTGTGAGCTTTCACATTCGACACACGGAACCGCCTACGCACCCTTTACGCCCAGTAAATCCGAACAACGCTCGCCGCCTCTGTATTACCGCGGCTGCTGGCACAGAGTTAGCCGTGGCTTCCTTTGGGAGTGATGTCAGCTTACGCGCTATTAACACGTAAGGTTTCTCCCCCCCTGACAGCAGTTTACAACCCGAAGGCCTTCATCCTGCACGCGGCGTCGCACCGTCAGGCTTGCGCCCATTGCGAATGATCCTCGACTGCAGCCTCCCGTAGGAGTCTGGGCAGTGTCTCAGTCCCAGTGTGGCTGACCATCCTCTCAGACCAGCTAACCGTCACAGCCTTGGTGAGCCGTTACCTCGCCAACGAGCTGATGATACGTGGGCTCATCCTCAAGCGCCAGGTCTTGCGATCCCCGGCTTTAGATAGTCCTCCATGGGGAGGACGACCACATTCGGTATTAGCTCTCCTTTCGAAGAGTTATCCCCAACTTCAGGGCAGATTACCCGCGCGTTACTCACCCTTCCGCCACTTTCACCAGGTGGTATTGCTACCCCCTGGATCACGTTCGACTTGCATGCCTAATCCACGCCGCCAGCGTTCGTTCTGAGCCAGGATCAAACTCTCCGTTAATAAAACGTCAAGCTGCCCGCATCGGCTCGACGCGGGCATTTAATTGATCCATTTTAACCGGACCCGCTTGCGCAGGCCCGGATCATTTCTGGCTTTCTCAAAAGAATCGCACCGCTTCCGTATCGAAGCGATGCGTGGGTTATTCAGTTTTCAAAGATCCAGACGCAAACAGAGACTTTGCCAGCCGCACCCTTTTACATGTGGGGCTGGCACCGTCCCACGCTCATTTTTTCGCCGAACTTTTTTACCTTTCGGCGTCAACCGGATGTGAATATACCCATCTATTCCTTCGCTGTCAAGCCCGGCGCTGAAATCATTTTTCGGCGCCGGCGGCAGCCGTGCATCCCGTTGATGGGCGTAAAAGTAACCGATCCCGGCCCGCCTTGTCAACTGGTTTTTAAAAAAATATTTCAGCAGGCCCCGCCCGCCGGAAAACAGCGTTTTTATTGGCCTTTTGCGCAATAAAACGCCCGGCCGCGCCCGGCGATCTGGACGGTTGAAAAAAATATCGCCCTGCTTGTGGCGGTCATGCGCCCCCGCAGAACCGCCCTGCGCCCTTCCGGGGATGGGGTCGCTCTTTAGGATTGCCTCCAAAATCAGGCTCAGGTATCCTGCCAACATAAGGTTCGCCCTGAGCGCCGGGTTGACCGTCAAACTGTAGCAGGAGGGAAGTCCCATGAGTTCAAAGCATACGTGGCGATTTTTCCGCGCCGGCGGCTTTGACCAGGTCCGCCTTGATTCCGGCGGCGACTTGGCGGCGCTCGACCAGCTCGACCAGAAGCTGTGGGTCGCGCTGGGCTGTCCCACCACCGGGCTTGAATTCGACGCGCAAACGCTCGCGCTCATAGACACCGACCAGGATGGCCGCATCCGTGCGCCGGAGCTGATCGGCGCCCTACAATGGGCGTGCGCCGTGTTGAAGAACCCGGACGACCTTTTGAAATCGGCGCCGTCGCTGCCGCTCAGCGCCATCAACGACGCCACGCCGGAAGGCCGGCAACTCCTCGCCTCCGCCCGGCAAATCCTCATTCAACTCGGCCAGCCCGACGCCACGCACATCACCCTGGCGGACACCAGCGACACGGAAAAGATTTTTGCGCAGACCAAGTTCAACGGGGACGGCATCGTGCCGGCTGATTCGGCAGCGGACGAAGCAACGCAGGCCGTGATCGCGGATATCATCGCCTGTCTGGGGAGCGAAGTGGACCGGAGCGCGAAACCGGGCATCAGCCAGGCCAAGGCCGACCAGTTTTTCGCTGCGGCGCAGGCCTATGCGGATTGGTGGCAGAAGGCGGAAGCGGATGCGGCCATTTTGCCGTTCGGCGCAGGGACGGTGGCGGCCGCCGCCGCCGTGCAAGCGGTCAAGGCCAAGGTCGCTGATTATTTCACGCGGTGCCGGCTGGCGGCGTTTGATCCGCGCGCCATCGGCGCGTTGAACCGCGAGGAAAAGGAATACCTCACGTTCACGGCGAAAGACCTGACCGCCGCGTCTGCTGAAATCGCCGGATTCCCGCTGGCGCGCATCGCCGCCGGCCGGCCGCTGCCGTTAAGGGAAGGCGTGAATCCCGCCTGGGCGGCGGCGCTCGCGCGGTTGCAGGCGGAGGCCGTGCAGCCAATCCTCGGCGACCAGTCCGCCATCACGGAGGCCGAGTGGGCCGCCATCCTCGCCAAGTTGGGGCCGTTTGACGGCTGGTCGGCGGGCAAAGCCGGCGCCGCCGTCGAAAAACTCGGCTGGCAGCGCGTCCGCGAAATCCTCGCCAGTCCGGCCAGGGGAAAAATCGCCGCGCTGATCATGGCAGACCAGCAACTGGAACCGGCGTTCGCCAAGGTGGCCGCCGTCGAAAAACTGGTGCGCTACCACCGCGACCTCTTCAAGCTCTGCAACAATTTCGTTTCCTTCCGCGATTTCTACGGGCGCAAGGACAAAGCCATTTTTCAGGCCGGCACCCTTTATCTCGACCAGCGCAGTTGCGAGCTGTGCCTCACGGTGGCCGACGCCGGCCAACACGCGGCCATGGCGGCGCTCGCCGGCACGTACCTCGCTTACTGCGATTGCGTCCGCAAAGGCACGGCGGAGAAGATGCACATCGTCGCCGCGTTCACCAGCGGCGATGCGGACAATCTCATGGTCGGCCGCAACGGCATTTTCTACGATCGCCAGGGCCGGGACTGGGACGCCACCATCACCAAAATCATCGACAATCCGATCAGCATCCGCCAGGCCTTCTGGGCGCCGTACAAGAAGATCATCCGCATGATCGAGGAACAGGTCGCCCAGCGCGCCGCCGCCGCCGATACGGCCGCGACCGCCAAACTGCAAGCCGGCGCCACCGCCGACCAACCGAAGCCGGCCGGGCCGCCGAAGAAGATCGACACCGGCACCCTCGCCGCCATTGGTCTGGTGTTGGCGACCTTGTTAGCCGCGCTCGGCGGCATCTTCGCCGCTTTCGCGAAGTTGCCGGTATGGCAGATGCCGCTCGCCCTCCTCGGCATGCTGCTTGCGATTTCGATTCCGGCGATGATGCTCGCCTGGCTCAAACTGCGCAAACGCAATCTCGGCCCGCTGCTCGACGCCAACGGCTGGGCGGTGAACGCCAGGGCCAGAATCAACGTGCCGTTCGGCGCTGCGCTCACGCGCGTTGCCGCGTTGCCGCCTGGCGCGCAACGCGACTTGGTGGACCCGTTCGCCGAAAAGCGGCGCCCGTGGGGCTTGTATGTCACGCTCGTCGTCATGCTTCTGCTGGCCATCAGTTGGTACTTGGGCAGGCTCGACGCCTGCCTGCCAGGGCCCGCCAAGAGCACCAGCGCGCTCGGCACCAACGCGCCAGCGTACAAACCGCCCCGATAAAATAAGGCGGCGACCGACTTCCATAAGATCGTCGTTTGATGTATAATGCTGTCCGCGCAGTTGGACCAACCAGCAGCGCGTGGAGGAGCCGGCCGCCCCCGCGGTGCAAAGCGCAAACCGTGAAGGAAAAGTCCGTGAGTATGCCTGATGGCGACCAACATTCCGCGGGGGTGCGGACGGCAGCCGGAAGCAACCCGGCGGCGGCTGGGGACGCGCTGCAGTCTCCCCGGCGTTCCCGCGGCACCATCCTGATTGTGGACGACGAGGAGTGCGTTCGTCGCCTGGTCAAGCGGCAGATGGAGGGGATGGGCTTCGAGACCTTGGTGGCGGCCAGTGGCGGCGAGGCGGTGCAACTGTTCGCGCAACAGCCGGGCGACGTCCGGTGCATACTGCTGGACTTGACGATGCCGGGCATGGATGGCGCCGAGACCCTGCGCCAACTGAAGGGCATTCGCCGGAATATCCCGGTGGTCATCATCTCGGGATACGGCGAACCGGATGTCCTGCTGCGCCTGCAGGGCTTGGGCGTGGCCGGCGTGCTCAGCAAGCCCTATGCCAGGGCCGTGCTGGAGTCGAAGCTCGCGGAAGTGCTCGGGGAGGGCTAGCAGGCTCCTGTCCGTGCTTTGCGCGAGAGCGTCTTCCGAATTCAACCATAAAGCTACGGCCGGGGCGCATGGCACTTCTGCGGGGGTGATCGCTGTCACGCGCATTTCACGGCAGGATTAAGGTCAGCCGAATATTATCCGGTTATTCATCGCGTCGCAACGCGACGCTTTGGAGTGCGCTGGCTTGACAGCGCTTTTCTTTATAATCAGAGCACCGAAAGTCAAAGCGGCGTCAAGCCGCCGCACTCCAAATATAATCT
>CAIQIC010000054.1 GCA_903871765.1 uncultured Lentisphaerota bacterium | reverse complement strand
GGTTGAGCTGCTGCAGGCAGGCCATGATGCCGCGGGCGGCGGCGTGATCCAGGTTGCCCGTGGGCTCATCGGCCGCCAGCAGCCGCGGCGGCAGCGCCAGGGCGCGGGCGATGGCCACGCGCTGCATCTCGCCGCCGGACAGCAGGCGCACCGGATGGTTCAGACGTTCCTGCAGCCCCACGGCGGCCACCGCCGCCAGCGCCTGGCGCCGGGCCTCCCGCGGAACGTGCGGGCTGTAGCGGAAGCGAAACAGGACGTTTTCCAGCACCGAGCGGTGCGGCAGCAGGCAGAATTTCTGAAAAACCAGGCCGATCTTCCGTCCCCGCAAGGCGGCGAGCCGCCGTTCGCCGAACGGCGCGGTGCGCTCGCCATCCAGTTCGACTTCGCCGGTGGTGGGCGGTTCCAGCAGGCAGGCCACATGCAACAGCGTGGTCTTGCCGGAGCCGGAGGGGCCGGTGATGGCCACAAAGTCGCCGGCGGCCACCTCCAGATCCACGCCGTCCAGCACCGTCACGGTGCCGCCGGGCGCCGGAAACCGCTTGGTCACCCCGCGCAGCGCTAAAACAGGATCATTCTTCAATGACCACCTGCTCCCCGGGCTGGAGGCCGGACAAGACTTCGTAGTTGCGATCATCGGCCCAGCCGACCTTGATCTGACGCTGCTCAACGCGGCCGTTTTTCCCCTGCCACCGCACCCAGGTCTCGTCACCCTGCCAGCGGACGGCCAGGCGCGGCAGCAGTACGGCCTGTTTTTGCTCATACGCCAGGATGCGCGCCGTAACGGACATGCCGGAGCGCAGGCGTTCATCCCCTCCCGCCAGGGCGATGAGTACGTGAAAATACTTCTGCCACGCCGGCTTGTCGGTACGCGTTTGGGCCGTGGAACCCACGGACTCCACCGTCCCCGGCAACGCGAGGTGGGAATAGGCCACCGGCTCGATACGGACCACGGCGCCGGGGTTGACCCGGGCCAGTTCGGATTCCGGCACGTAACAGTGCACCACCAGGTTGCTCATGTCCGGAATCACCATGAACGGCTGGTTCATGAACACGCTGTCGCCCACCCGCGCGGTGCGGTATTCGTTGCCCAGATAGGTCGGCAGATAGCCCAGCAGGCCGTCGGCCGGCGCGGTGAGCGTGCAGGCCTTCAGCTCCAACTGTTCCAGGTTGAGCTCCTGCTCGACGGCGGCGAGTTTCGCGCGCGCCTGTTCCACCGCCAGGGGCTGCAGGTACTCCCGCGTCAGGCGTAACTGGTTTTCTAGTTGTCCGGCTTTGGTTTTGGCCTGGGCCGCCTTGAGCTCCTGCTGTTTGATTTCCTGCGGGGTGATGAGATTCTCCGCCAGCAGGCTGCGGTTGTCCTCCAGGTACTGCTGCTCCGTCTCCCAGGCCGTGCGGGACTCCGCCACCTGCCGTTCGAGCTCGGCGATTTTCAACGGCCACTCGGCCTGCTTGAGGCTCTCGAATTCCGACTTGGCCATGGCATATTGCCCCTGCAATTTGACCAGGTTCTTTTCGATGCGGGAGGAATCCAGCCGCGCGAGCACTTCGCCGCGCTGCACGCGCGCGCCTTCCGGCAGGAGGTGTACCAGCGTGGCCTGACCGCCCAGGCGCGACATGATGTTGAATACAACGCGCGAGTCCAGTTTGCCGTCATACACGGCCCACACCTGCAGGGGGCCGGACGTGACGCGGACGGTCTCCGTCGCCGGTTTCGCGCGCTCGCCGCAGCCCGCGGCCAGCAGCAACACCGCCAGCAGCAGCCAGGCGCAGCTCCCTTGTCGGAGTGCGGAAGCGATGGCTCCCCGCCGGTTTACAGTGACCCTTCCTCCCGTGAGCGGGGCATCCTTGCCCCGCGTCAGCGGGAGCGACGCCCCTACAGTACCCCCGTGTGACTGCGGCCATACACGCGGCACCACTTTTGAACTGCGTTGCAACATATCCCGTTGGTTTCTTTTCGGCGGCTGGCCCGCCGTCCGTTTCCTCAGCGATGTCCACCTGCGCCGGGCGGCGACGCGCGCCGATCCGCGGCCGCCGTTAACGGCTCGGGCAGCAGGTCGTTCGGACAGGCCAACAGGGTACCGGTGGCGCGCAACAACCGATAGCCCGCGACCGCGGCCTCGGCGCGCGCGGCCAGCCAGTCGGCTTCCGCCCGCAAGTTTTCCTGCTCCGCATCGGTCACCGTAAAATTATCGCCCCGCCCGAGTTCGAACAGCCGGCGCGCCAGCCGCTGCCGGTCCCGCGCCGCCTGACGGTTGCGCGCCGCGAGGCGCACCTCCGACTGCGCGCGGTCAAAGGCCAGCAGTTGCTGACGCACCTGCCGCTGGACCAGCCGCTCCGCGGTGGCGATGTCGTCGCGCGCCGTTTTTTCGTCCAGCAACGCCTGCCGGTAGGCGATCCGCTCCCGCTTTGGGTCGAGATCGCTGTCCATCTGCAGCCCGACGAACCAGTTGTTCTGATTAAGATTCGCGGCTGCCGCCGTCACGCCCGCGCCCGCGCCATACCGCTCCAGGGTCGTCACCAGCTTCAGGTCCGGCAACAGCTTGTGTTGGGCCACGCGCAGGCCGCGCTCCACGTCGCGATAATCCTGCAAAATCTGCGCCAGATCGAGCCGATTCGCGAGCGCCGTCTGGACGGCGGCCTCCGGCGCCGGCACGTCCAATGCCAGGTCCGGACTATCCTCCAAGGCGCAGCGCGCGTTCGCGTCCAGGCCGAGCAACTCGGCCAGATCCAGATCGAGCGCCGCCCGGCGCTGGCGCACGTCCTCGAACCGCGACTGGCTCTGCCCGCGCTGGAGTTCCACGCGCAGCACGTCCACGCGGGTCGCCCGCCCCTGCTTTTCACGCGCCTGGGTCAGCCGGAGCAAGTTCGCCAGCCGCTGTCCGGCCTGCGCTTCCACCTCGGCCTGCTGCCGCAACCGGAGCAGTTCCTCGTAGGTTTGCGCCGCCTGGAGCACCAGATCGTTTTTCTTCATCTCGAGGTTGCGCCGGGCGGTCTGGACGCGGCTGGCCGCCTTGGCCAGCGCCTCCTGGTTCAGCAGCCCGCCGGCGTACCGAAACAGCGGCTGCGTAATGGAGATCCGCACGCTGTCGCGGGTGTTTGCCCCGCTGTCCGGCAGGTCCGTGTTCTGCACCTGGCCGCCCACTTCGATGCCCGTGCCCCAGGGCATTTTCTTGAGCGCGCGCAGGCCGTACTGGTATGACGCCAGGCCCTCCATCCGGCTGGCGCCCCCGTCAGGCCGGACGCGCACCGCAAACTCGGCCTCGGCATCCTGCACGCCGAGCAGCGCCGACTCCTGCGCCGCCGCCAGCTTGAGCAGCTCGCGGTTTTGCAGCAGGACCAGTTGCACGGCGGCCGGCAGCGTCAGTTGCAGCGGCCCTGCTTTCGCGGGCGACGCAGGGGTCGGCGGCGCGTTCGTCTCCGCCGCGGCCCAGGAGATCGTCAGCAGCAGCACCAGCAGGAAGATTCGCGCGCTTGGCATAGGCAACGTCATGACCCGCAGCGATGTGTTCGGTTTACGACGTGGCCGGCCGCTGCACCTGTGATTTCAGGTCGTCCGGCAACAAGGCCCACAACCGGGGATGCGCCTCCACCAGCCGCGCAATATCCGCCAGGTCCTTGAGGCGCTTGCTCTGCCGGCGTTCCGGATCGCTCCAGGCCTTCACTTTGCCGAGGAGCGTATCCTCCAGCGCGGCCACCCGCAGCAAAATGCCGTGCACGTCCGCCGCCACCGCGCGCGCCGGGAAGTCCGCGTAGAATGACTCGGTGCTCAGTTGGACGCTGACCGCCGATCGGCCTTTGAAATTCACCGACCAGGCGAAGCGTTCCGCCCGGAAACCCGCGTCCTCCAGCGACTTGACGGCGCGCTCGAGATCGGCGGCCGCAACCACCAGATCAACGTCCTGCGTCACCATGGGCTGAGCCGCCCAATGGTTCACCGCCACACCACCGATCACGCACCAGGTGACATCTGCCCGTTCCAGGCAGTCCACCAGCCGCATGACGTCGTCCGTGCCGCCGCCCGTCTGCCAGTCGAAGAATTGCTTGCCTGTCATGCCCGCAGCATAGCAGGTTGCGCCCCGTCTGTCATGTCCTGTCCCCGGCCAGCCCCGGTTCCGCCAGCGACGCGGTTTGGCCCGCCACGATGGAGTGCAGCTTGGCGGCAAGTCAGAAATCCGATTCCTCACGGAAAGCAGCAACCATCTTGACGGACCGAAAGAAAATCCAATTGCAGCCAACAAGCGCGACGGCAAGCATGGCGCTCCAGAGCGCCCGCATGCCTTAACCCGGGAAAAATTGTCCTCTGCTGTGTTCTGGGCTTCTTCATTTTGTGGTTGAACGTCCCGCCTCATGAGTTCGAGCGGAGCGAGAATATCATGCAGGCGGTTGTTCTGCCTTCCGAAATGGTTTCAGTTGAATTCCTCTGTAAAAGTACGGAAACATCTCTGCATCGCCTGCGGGAATGCTGAGGACGAGCAAGCCGAGGTGGTACACCCCGATCTTGATCTCGTCTCCGATGTCGTGCAGGGAATACTCTTCAATCAGTTGAGTCCGCACACGTTCAACATACTCCCGATATGCCGGCTCGCTTGATGGGTTCTCCCGTCCAACGAGCGCCCAGGTTGTCTCATCTACCGACGCCTGCACGTGACGCCGGAGCGCGGGCAAGTAAGCCTCGCCAGCGTCGGGCGACCACTGCTCGATTGGCTTGCGCCACTTCACGTACACGCAATGCCCGCTGCGTCGGATTCGATACGGTTTCCGGTTGAACAAGTTCATCATCTTCCAGGCAGAACAGTATTTATTGAACGGACTTCAAATCCATGTATGCACGGCGCAACTTACGCCCATTACTAGCGTGTACTTTAGGGACAACCGCATCCGCAAGGCAAGCACAAAATGTTATATTTGCGGCAGTTGTGAAGGGGTGATGTAATTTATCTTGCCGGCGAAGTAGTCTTTATGCCGATGCGCCGCCGATCGCATAAAGACTACTTCAGAGGCTCAACATGAGCGCCCTGCGCCGGTTCCATGGAACGCGAGTGCGGGAGCCGTGACATACCGTACCCGTTTAGCAGCAACCTGCTCTTCGTCAAGTTGTTGCGTCACAACAGGCCGCCGGCAACCGGCCGCCGATGGGCGCGGTAGAAGTTGATCAGCGCGTTGGTGGAGGGATCGTGGGCCGGCGGCGCGTCAGCGGCGGCCGACAGTTCCGGCAGGATCCGCGACGCCAGTTGCTTGCCGAGTTCCACGCCCCACTGGTCGAAGCTGAAAATGTTCCAGAGCACGCCCTGGGTGAAAATCTTGTGCTCGTAAAGCGCGATGAGCTGGCCCAGCACACCGGGGGTCAACTCCTCGGCCAGGATGCTGTTCGTCGGCCGGTTGCCCTCGAAGACGCGGTGCGGCATCAACTCCGGCGGCGTCCCTTCGGCGGCGACTTCGGCCGCGGTCTTGCCGAACGCGAGCGCCTCGGTCTGGGCGAAGAAGTTGGCCATGAGCTTGTCGTGATGATCGCCCAGTGGATTGTGCGAGCGGCAGAAGCCGATGAAGTCGCACGGGATCAGCTTGGTCCCCTGGTGGATGAGCTGGTAGAACGCATGTTGGCCGTTGGTGCCGGGCTCACCCCAGATCACCGGCCCGGTCTGCCAGGTCACACGGCGGCCCTGCTGGTCCACGGATTTGCCGTTGCTCTCCATGTCGCCCTGCTGAAAGTAGGCGGCAAAGCGGCTCAGGTACTGGTCGTAGGGCAGAATCGCATGGCTTTGCGCACCGCAATAGTTGTTGTGCCAGACGCCGAGCAGCCCCAGCAGCACCGGCATGTTGCGCTCCAGCGGGGCTTCGGCAAAGTGGCGGTCCATCTGGTGAAAACCATCGAGCAGCGCGTCGAAATGCTCCGGGCCGATGGCGAGCATCAGTGGCAGCCCGATGGCCGAGCACAGGCTGTAGCGGCTGCCCACCCAGTCCCAGAAGCCGAACATCTGGTCCACATCGATGCCGAACGCGGCCACTTTTTCGGTGTTGGTCGAAACGGCGACAAAGTGCTGCCGCACCGCCTGGGGATCGCGCAGCGCCGCGAGCGCCCAGTCCCGCGCGCTGTGCGCGTTGGTCATCGTTTCCTGCGTAGTGAACGTCTTGGAGGCGACGATGAACATCGTTTCCGCGGGGTCGAGGTCGCGCACAGCCTCGGCCAGGTGCGTGCCGTCCACGTTGGAGACGAAGCGCACCGTCAGCCGCCGGTCGCTGTAGAACTTCAGCGCCTCGCAGGCCATGGCCGGGCCGAGATCGGAGCCGCCGATGCCGAGGTTGACGATGTTGCGGATCGGCCGGCCGGTGAAGCCGCGCCACTCCCCGGAGCGCACGCGGCGCGCGAAGGCGCGCATCCGCTCCAGCACGGCGTTGACCTCCGGCATGACGTCCCGGCCATCCACCAACACCGGGCGATTCGAGCGGTTGCGCAGCGCGATGTGCAGGACGGCGCGGTTTTCCGTGCGGTTAATCTTCCGGCCGGCGAACATCGCCGCGATGGCGTCCGCCAGCTTCATCCGCCGGGCCAGCGCCATAAGCAGGCGCAGCGTCTCCGCCGTGATGCGGTTTTTCGAGTAGTCGAGAACCAGGTCGCCCGTCTGCAGCGAAAACCGTTGCGTCCGCTCCGGGTCGTCCGCAAACAGCGTCCGCAGGTGCAGGTCCCGCAGCACGGCCGCATGCTGCTGTAACGCCCGCCATTCCCTCGTCCGATTCACCGCCGCTGGTTTGCGCATGGTATATGCTCCGAATGTTTTGCGTCATCTTGCCGCGGGCGCGACCGGCTGGCAAGCCAGGAAAGCGCCGCCAGGATGCGTCTTCTGCCGCAACTTTGCGCGTCCGATATCGCTTCCGATACCGACTTGGAAACGACCACAGGCGCCACAGCAACGCTCAGTAAAACGCGCTCCCCAAGCCAGGGGCGCATGGCACTTCTGCGGGGGTAATCGCTGTCACGCACATTTCACGGCAGGATCAAGGTCAGCCGAATATTATCCGGTTATTCATCGCGTCGCAACGCGACGCTTTGGAGTGCGCTGGCTTGACAGCGCTTTTCTTTATAATCAGAGCACCGAAAGTCAAAGCGGCGTCAAGCCGCCGCACTCCAAATATAATCT
>CAIQIC010000053.1 GCA_903871765.1 uncultured Lentisphaerota bacterium | reverse complement strand
GCCCAGGCCGCAGCCGTGGCCGCAGCCTTGGCCGCAGCCCTGGCCGCATCCCAGGCCGCAGCCGTGGCCGCAGCCCTGGCCGCAGCCCTGGTCGCATCCCAGGCCGCAGCCCTGGCCGCAGCCCTGGCCGCAGCCCGTATGCTTTCCGCGTCGTCGAAGTTTGCCGTTTTGGTCAGATATTCCTTCACAACTTCGGGAGCGTTCCACAAGTGGATGACGGTCAGCGCACGACGGGCCGCGAAGGCGCATAGTGTTTTTGTCAAGTCAATCTTGGAAATATATTTGCGCTCGCTGGCTGCGTGCTTGTCCACAGGATCACCATGCGAGACGATTTCACCAGCCAACTCGACAACCCATAGCACCGGGCCACCGGCGTATTGCAGTGCATCCCACGGAGTAGGAGAGCCGTGCAGCCCGTTTTGGCACGGGATGATTGCGCCTTCCGCGTGATCCGTGCGGCCTACCTCGGCCGGCTCGGTTTGATGTACCGTCGTTCCGTCCAAATTGCTAAACCAATATGCTCTCACTTTCCGCCCTCCCGTTTTTCCTGTTGTTTTCCATCCTGCAAATCCCGCCGCGCCATCCACCCCATGCCGGCGAGTGCCGCCAGCCAGAGCACGAGGCACAGCAGCACGCCCAGGCCCGCGCTCATGGTTGCACCTCTCTGAAATCATCCGGCACAAACACGTATTCAATGGCCGAATGGTTTACCCAGTACACGCGCCGACCGTGCAGCTTGCCCCGGTAATATTGCACCGCGTAATCTCTGGCCATCGTGAGTTTGCCCATGGGGTAACGCATAAGCCGCTCAAATTCCGAAAGCAGGCTCGCGCCCACGTTGCGGATGAACGTAGCCCGGCGAACGGTGCGCCCGCTGTCCACCATGGCGCACAGACCGCCGTCAACGTCAGCGGCCGGCCAGTTCACGCAGCAGTCATAATATCTGTAGTTCATGCCTTTATTCTCGTTTCGTTGCGGTGGCTGAAACACGCCGTCTTTTCCGCTGGACCGACGATCCGAACGCGCTTTCCATCGCGCAGCCGGAAAGCGTAAACATGGTGCATCTCGCCGAACGCCCGCCAGAACTCCCAGCCCTCCCGCCCGGCCAGCATGTTGCCTGAATCCTGTACGGCAATGGCCGCCGCCTCATGCTCTTCGTATGTTGCGTGCATCATGACGCCACCCCTTCCGCTATCGGCGTCTGGTCGCCGCTCCCGCTTTCGCGGTTTACCAGCCGGAAGCGTTCTCCAGCGAACGGATCAAGCAATTTGTTCGTAGTTTCCGCCGCCAGTTCCCAATCGCAGAGCGCCCACGCCTGCCGCCCGGCCTTGCGCGCCTGCCTGTTGGCCGCGTCCTGCCCGGCCGCCATCGCCAGCTTGTAGGTTATTTTCATGGTGTCACCTCGCCGGCGTAGTGCCAGCCCGGACAGCGCCCGCCCTCGCCGCACGTTGTGCAGTTGCCGGCCTCGTCGTATTTTGCCTTCATCGGCGTTTTTCCGTACGCTATCAGGCCGCGCCGGTAGTAAGCCGTCCACCGGCCGCGCGTGCGCCAGTCCATCGGATGCTTATGGGCGATTTCAAGCCACCGCTGAGTTATGCGGTCGAAAAGCTGGTAGTCTCTTTTCATGCGACCACCCCCGCCGCCGCCAGCGCCGCGCGGGCTTGCGTCAGCAGTCCAAACACCCCGCCCGCATCCGGGTGGGCCTTGCTCCATGCCACCATGGCCTGCACAGCATCAGCCAGCGCCTCGGCCAGCGCCTTGCACCCCGTTTCGCGCTCGATCAGGTCCGCGATACCTTCCGCGGTCTTCCGGCCGTAGGATGTTTGCAGGCCATCCTTGCGACCGTACATGATGATCTCCGCCGCTTTTTGTGCTCCTGTTTTCATCTTGTCCTTCCGCCGCCACGCGGGCGGCTTTGGTTTAACCCTTGATTGTGTCAGCTATTGGAACGCCACGCGGCACGGCCGCATATTCGCCCCAGTAGTAATTATTAACCGTTGCCAGCGTGCCAAAGAAATGCCCGCGATGGATCACGCCATACGCCTTTATGCCGTAGATTTCGCCCTCTGGCGTC
>CAIQIC010000052.1 GCA_903871765.1 uncultured Lentisphaerota bacterium | reverse complement strand
GGGTCGGAGACCCGGCCTACGTCCACGTGGCGGAGGCCCCTGGCGCCGGCAGGGCGGCCGGGTCGAGGTAGTCGGCGATGTTGTCTAGCGCGAGGAAGGCGAAGCCGTCACCGTTGCCGCGGTCCATCAGGACCCCGATCATGGATCCATTGCCACGCAGCCCAGCACAGCCGCAACCGAACCAGATCGGAGGATTTGCCGCGAGAGATCGCAAAGAACGCAAAAACAGAAAGTTCTCCATGGGGAGGAAGGCAGATTTTTAACGGTGGCCTGTCTTCCAATCTTTGCGTTCCTTGTGATCTTTTGCGGCTAAAAAATCCGAAATTTCTTATGCAGGTTTTCTGAACGCAGAAAGATTGCCAGCTTATCGGATGGTTCTGTCGCCAATCATTCTGTCCTTTCCGGCCCGCAGCCAGCAGAGCAAGAATATTATCAGAATCATTTGTGACAGAATCATTTCGGCCAAGGTTTTGACCGCTTGCCAAACTTGGCGATTCCAACGGATTTCGTCCCTTTTTTCTCAGGATTGTCTTTCAGGCCGATTGTGTTAGAGTTCCCTTTGCAACCATGCTCGGCGGGCGGGCGCCCTCGCCCGCACCGCCGGAAAGAGAATGCGATCATGAAGATCCTGACTGTGATCCTCGCCCTGTGGACGCTGGCGGCGTGGCCGGCGCGCGCCCAGATCAACCAGTACTGGAATGCGACGCCCAATGACGTGAACAACCTGCTGAAAAGCATGAAGGACATGATCGGCGTCAACTACAACATGCAGATCAAGACGCTGAGCGAGGTCAGCGCCGACGCCTCCCGCGACCCGATCCTGTTCCGGTCGGGGCATTACAATTACCAATATACCGACGCGCAGCGGAAGCGGCTGCGCGAGTACATGCTGGGGGGCGGCATGGTCATCTTCAACACGGGCCTGGGCTCGGCGCCGTTCTACCGGTCCACGGTGAAGGAGCTGGCCGCCATTTTCCCGGAGCAACCGCTGCAGCGGCTGACCTCCGACCACCCGATTTTCCACTCCTACTACGACCTCGACCGGGTGCAGTACCTGCCGGGCGTGGCCAAGGCCGGCTACACCGGCAACGAACCGTGGTTCGACGCCGTCGAAATCAACTGCCGCGTGGTGGCCCTGGTGTCGCGCTGGTGCATGGCCGTCGGGTGGGAGGACTACGAGAAGCCGGAGTTCCAGGCCTATACGGCCTCCTCGGCGAAAAAGCTCGGGGTCAACATTTTCTCCTACGCCTCCGCCATGCGCGCCTGGGCCAAGACCGCGGCGCTGTCCATCAAGTGGGTGGACAAGGAAGACGCCGGGGCGGACCGGGTGTCCATGGTGCAGGTGGTGTACGACGGCATCTGGAAAACCCGCCACGCCGGGCTCTCCGTGCTGCTCCAGACGTTCAACCTGCGGACCGAAGTGCCGGTCAAGTACCGGATCACGGAAACGCGCCTGAAGGATCCGAAAATTTTCAACGCCCCGCTGCTCTACCTGACCGGCCATGAGTATTTCACGATCACCGCGAGCGAGGCGGAGCAACTCAAGAAATACCTGGAGAACGGCGGCTTTCTCTTCGCGGAGGCGTGCTGCGGCCGCAAGGGCTTCGACCTGGCGTTCCGCCAGTTGATGCAGCACATCCTGCCGGCCAACCCGCTGCGCGAGATTCCAGCGGGCAGCCCGGTGTACTTCACCCCGAACGACGTCCGGAAGGTCGGGGTGACACCCATGCTCCAGCAGGATTTGAACATGACGACGATCGCCCCCAAGCTGGAGGGCATTGACTTCAGCGGACATTACTCCGTGATCTACAGCCCGTACGGCATGGCCGGCGGGTGGGAAATGTCGCAGAGCCCCTATGCCCGGGGCTACGACGACGTCGGGTCGCAGAAGCTCGGGCAGAATATTCTGATGTATGCGGTGACGCAGTAACGGAAGCACTATGGAGCGCCCAGCGCAAGAGATGACGGCATGGCCGCCGGCGGGCCGGCGCGGAGCGCTGCTGGGCCGGACGCTGCTGCTGGCGGTCTGCCTGGCCGGGCTCGGGCGTTCGGCCGAGGGCACCACCGCCAACGGCAACGAGCTCGCCCTGTATTACACGGAGGCCAAGACGGACACCGACCGGCGCGTGCTGAAGGAAGCCGCCATGGGCAAGCAGCACTTCTTCCGCTACCTGCAGGTCAACAGCCTGCAGGAAGGCGAAATCGACGGCTATCCCTATGTCTACCTGTCCATGCGCGAGCCCAGTTCCCAGATGACGGTGTCGTGCAAGGTGATGAAGAGCCTCTCGCTGGCGAAGCTCAAGGAAGACCCGCCCACCAAGGTGGGCGATTGCGTCGCCCTCACGGGCGTCGTCTCCGACATGGATCCGGACCAGAAGCTCATCAAGCTGAACCCGGTCATCGTCCGCTTCAAGGACCGGCTGGCGCCCAAGGCCGGCAAGGAGCTGCTGGCCGAGGTGGATGCCTCGGCCGTGATCTATTCGTACACGGGCGGGAAAACCCCGGTCAACGTGACCCGGCGGGATCAGGATTTGCTGCAGCGCGAGGGCGAGATCACGGCCGCGCAGGGCAAGGACGGCTGGGTCCGGTTCCTGCAGCAGGAAATGGCCAAGCGGGACAAGGCGGCCCTGGCCGCGCGCAACAAGCTGAATATTTTCCGCAGAGCAACCGCGCCTGTGGCGACGAACGACGCTGCGCCCCCGCCGCCGATCACGGAGGACGAGGAGTAAGCACGGCGTCCCGTGGCCCACCGCCACCCACCCACCCCACGATCATGCCCGACAAACCCAACGAGAAGCAGGCGGAAGGCATCGTCGCCTTTCTGAACGCCGAGGAGATGCACAAGCTTGACCGGATCGTCCTGCTGTCGCGCTACGTGGTGGAGGGCAACCTGGCCGGCGCGCATCGTAGCCCGCTGAAGGGCGCGAGTTCGGAATTCTCGGACCACAAGATGTACGGGTTCGGCGACGACCCGAAGCACGTGGACTGGAAAGTCCTGGGCCGCACCGACCGGTATTACGTCAAGCGCTACCAGGACGAGACCAACCTGCGCGTGTACATCGTCCTCGACCGCAGCAACTCCATGAACTACGGCAGCGGCGGCGTCACCAAGTATGCCTTCGCCTGCCGCCTGGCGGCCGCGCTGGCCTACGTGGTGATCAAAGCCCGCGACTCCGTCGGGCTGTTCCTGTTCTCCGACAAGATCGACGTCGAGATGGAGCCCCGCCACTCCCTCAACCACCTGAACAACATGCTCAAGAGCCTCCAGCGGAAGGGCCCCGCGGCGACGACCCAGGTTGCGGAGACGCTCCACCAGATCGCCGGTTCCGTGCACAAACGCGGCCTGATCATCGTCATTTCCGACCTGCTCGACAACGAGCACGAGATCAACCTGGCGCTGGCCCATTTCCGGAAGCGGCTGCACGACGTGATCGTGTTCCACGTGCTCGACCCCGCGGAACTGGAGCTGAATTTCAACAAGGGCTACGAGTTCGAGGACCTGGAGACCCTGGAGCGGGTGACGGCCGACCCGCGCGCGCTGGCGAAGGAATACCAGAAGGTGTTCGGCGAATTTCTGGAACAATACCGGCGGGCCTGCGAGGGCCTGAAGGTGGATTACCGCCTGGTGCGCACGGATCAGACGTCCGAGACTTATGTCCGGGCTTATCTGGAGGAACGGCGGCGGCTCTCGAAGTAGCGGCGGGCGGGGCGCGGCCCCGATTGGCTGTGGCATATGTTTTCCTTGCTGGCTCCACAATTTCTAATCGCGGGCGTCGCCCTCCTGATTCCGCTCGTCCTGCACCTGATCCAGTCCAGCCGGACGGTGCGCCTGCCCTTCAGCACGATCCGCTTCCTGAAGCTCGCCGCGAAGCGTTCCTCCCGGCGTATCAAGCTGGAGCATTTCCTCCTGTGGCTGCTGCGCACGCTCCTGCTGGCCGCGCTGGTGCTGGCCTTCGCCATGCCCATGATCCGCACCCGGGAATTCCGCAACTTCCTGGGCCGGGCGGCGCGGGACATCGCCATCGTCGTGGATGCCTCCTACAGCATGGGCTACAAGACGGGCGGGAAGAACGTCTGGACCGAAGCCACGGAACTGGCGGCCGAGATCATCGCGGGCCTGTCGGAACAGGACCGCTTCTGCCTGTACCTCGCCCGGAACCAGGTGACGCCGGTCTATGAGCAGTTGACGGGCGGCAAGGAACGGGAAACGGCGGGCACCCGGCTCAAGGGCCACAAGCTGGGCTATGAATCGTCGCAGCTCGCCCCCGCGGTCATGGCCGCCGTCAAGACCCTGGAACAGGAACAGCGCCGCACGGAGCGCGAGATCCACATCATCAGCGACACCCACGCGCTGCCGTGGGAACGGTTTCAGAAGGAAAACCAGGGTGCTCCGGCACCGGGCGCGCCGAAAACCGCCGCCGCGCCGGAGCCGGGCGACCGGAGCCCGCCCCCGCCCGCGCCGGCCGGGACCTCCGCGAACCTGTGGGATCCGTCCCTGATCAACGACCGCACCACCTGCTTCGTCACGCTGCTGGGCTCGCCGGCGCCGGAAAACGCCACGCCCGTGGACATCGCGCTGGAGCCCCAGTTGATCACGCCCGATACGGCGCCCCGGCTGACCGTGCGGCTCGCCCGCACGGGCCCGCCCCAGGATACGACGGCAACGGTGTTCGTGGATGACAAGGAAGTGACGCGCCGGTCCACGCTGGTCGGCGACCGCGGCGAGCTCAAACTGATGTTGCCGCCGATGGGCAATGGGACGCATGTGGTCCGGGTGGAGACGCCGGAGGACAGCCTGACGGCGGACAACGCGTTTCATTTCCTGGTGCGCGCCCGGCAGAAGCTGCCGGTGCTGTGCGTCGGCTCGAAGGAGGACACGTTTTTCCTGCGCGCCGCGTTGGCCGCCGCGGTCGGCGGCGTTTCGCCCATCGACGTCAAATATATCCAGCCCGACCGGCTGGCCGAAGAGCAGCTCCAGAATTTCGTCTGCATCTTCCTGTGCAACGTCCTGCCGCTGCCGGGCCAGGATATCGTGAGCGTGGAGCGCTATATCCGCACCGGGGGCCTGGCGGTGATCTTTCCCGGCGACGGCGCGAAGGCCGCGGACTACGGCGTGTGGAGCTGTCTGCCCGGGACGCCCAACGCCATCGCGGAGATCCCGACGCTGGAGCGCAAACGGCTGCTGACGTGGGACAAACCCCAGCATCCCATGCTGGTCGCCCTCAAGGAAGGCGGCGCCGTGCCCGCGCTGGCCGTCAAGCGCTGCCTGCACTGCAGCGGCTTCAACGAGAAGGCCGCCACCCTGATCTCCACCGGGGCGGGCGATCCGTTCCTGATCACCTGTCCGTTCGGGCGCGGCGAGACGTTCCTGTTCACCGTGTCCGCGAACCGCAGTTGGAGCGATTTCCCGCTGTCGCCGTTCTTCCTGCCCATCCTGCACCAACTGGTGCAATATGCGGCCGGCGCCGGCGCGTTCCTGCCCTCTCTCTGGACCGCTGACGCCCTGCCGCTGCAGGAGTACCTGCCCGAGGCCACGCGCGAGTCGGTCCTGAAGGACCCGGAGGGCAACACCGTGTCCGTGCGCAGCGCCATGGTGGATGGGCAGACCGTGCTGCACGCGGAAGGGCTCACGGTGCCGGGCATCTACACGCTGTCGTCGCCGCAGGACCCGACGCTCCGGCCGGCGCTGGCGTTGAACATGCCCCGGGCCGAATCGAACCTGACCCCCATCCGCCCGGAAGCGATTGCCCCGCTGCTGGGGCTCAAGAACCTGGTGGTCACCACCAGCCGGGACGAGCTGCTGCGCAAGCTCGACGAGTTCCGCATCGGCAAAACGCTCGGCGAACAATTGCTCTGGCTGGCGCTGCTCCTCGCGCTGGCGGAGTCGTTCTATGCCAATTGGCTGCTGCGCCGGCGGGCCCGGCTCGCCGATCAACTGAATATTGAAGCCAGCGGCAAGATCGTGCGGCCGGAGTAACGGAGCACAGCGATGTGAACAACAGAGACGAGCGATGATCATTTACGAACATACGCTGCCCACGGTGCTCATCGGGCTGGGCGTGGCGGCGGCCACAGCCGTCAGCATGCTCGGCTACGTGCTGTGGGTCAAGAAGAGCCTGCCGATGGCCGTGATGGCGGCCCTGCGGGTCTTCTTCCTGGCCCTGCTGACCTGGTGCCTGCTCCTGCCGGGCCGGCGGGAGACCCAGACCCTGAAAAACAAGCCGCGCTTCGTGGTGCTGCTGGACACCTCGAAGAGCATGCTGATGACCGCGCCGAAGCAAACCACCAACCGCTGGGCCGTGGTTAAGCAGGCGCTCCAGCAACCCTGGGTCGCGGCGTTGGCGGCGAACTGCGACCTCGACTGCTACGCTTTCGCCACGGACGTCGGCCGGAAGCTCTCCGTGGAGGAGGCCCGGCAACTGACGCCGGACGGCACGGCCACGCTGCTGCGCGACGCGCTCAAGAAAACCGTGGGCCGCTACGCGGGGGTGGACGTCGCCGGCGGCCTGCTGCTCAGCGACGGCCTGGACACGCGCGAGGTGTTTTCGGACTGGGCCGCCGAAACGCGCCCTTTCCCGATTCATACCCTGGTGCTGGAGCCGGAGGCCGTATGGGAAGAGGAGCCCGACGTGCGGATTGACTCGGTCAACACGCCGCGGCGCGTCACGGTGGGCTGGCAGACCGAGCTCAAGGCCATCGTCTCCGGCCAGGGCACCCAGGGGCAGGCCATTCCCGTCCAGCTCTTCAAGGACGACGTGCTGCAAGGAGAAGTGCAGACGCAGATCCCCGCCGGCGGCGGCTCCCGGGAAGTCGTCTTCCACCTGGAGCATCCCATGTCCGGGATCAAGACCTACCGGGTGTACGTGCCGCCGTTCCCCAAGGAAACGCGCACCAACGACAACGAGATGGCCGTCAGCGTGCAGGTGGTGGATGCGAAGAACCGCCTGCTCTACGTCGAAGGCCCGCCGCGGTGGGAATCCAAGTACCTGACGCGCGTGTTGCGGTCGAGCAAGCAGATTACGCCGGTGATCTTCCTCCGCGGCGCCCAGGGTCGCTTCATGACCTTCGGCGTGCAGGGGATCATGGCCCCCGACATGCAGGAGGCGCAGTTGGCCCTTTTCAAGATGGTAATCGTGGGCAACCTGGACGCGGAAGAGCTGACCGAGGAGCGCGCCCGGAACCTCGTACGATTTGTGGACACGGGCGGGAGCCTGGTTCTGCTGGGCGGTAGCAAGGCCTGGAGCGAAAACGGCTTTGCGCGGACGTCGCTTCGGAAATTGCTGCCCGCGAAACAATACGGGGGCAAGGCCATGGCCGGCGAGTTTACGATGCTGCTGACGGACATGGGCCGGGCGCATCCGGCCTTCGCCGGCGAGCCCGCGCTGTGGGCGCAGATGCCGCCGGTGCTCTCCGTCTTCCCGAACGTGCAGCCGTCGCCCGGCGCGCGGGTGCTGGTGGCGGCCAAGGCGCCCACCGCCACGCACCCGCTGATCCTGTCCCAGCAGTACGGACAGGGCAAGGTGGTGGCGATCTTCACCGATTCGCTCTGGAAATGGCAGTTGAGCCCCGACGCCATCAAGAACAGCCCCTACCAGCGGTTCTGGGACCAGTTGATCTCGTGGCTCTCGCCCAAGGAGGAGAAAGGCGCGGAGAAGGAGCTGGAGGCTTTCGTGGACCGGGAGCAACTGTTCGTAGGCGAGGAACTGGAGATCAGCGCCCGGTGGCTTGGCACGGCACCGCTCCCGGCGGACGCCCCGGTCGGCGCGGAAATCACCGGCCCTGACAAACGCACGCTCCGCTACGCCATGAGCCGGCAAGGCACCCAGACGTCGGAGGGCAAGACCCTGCCCCTGTTCACCTGCAAGTTCAAAGCCGAGCAGGCCGGTCTGTTCACGGTGGCGGCGGCGGGCGAAATCGGCGGGAAGCGCGCGCTGTCGGACCCGGTATCCTTTGCGGTCAAGCCCTTCACACCCGAATCCGTGCCGCGCCCCGCCAACCAGCAGATCCTGCAGAACATCTCCCGGAACAGCAGCGGCCAGTTCTTCGCGTCGGTGGACGCCTTGAACCAGCACCTGTCCACCCTGAATGTGAAGCGCCTCGAACAGGAAATTTCCCGATATGATTCGCTGTGGCAACGTGGTATATTACTGACGTGCCTGATACTGGTGCTGACGGCGGAATGGATTTTCCGCAAGATGAAATTCATGCCGTAGCCCCGGCGGGGCCGGGGTGGCGGCGGCGGGTCCGACGGCGGGCCGGTCAATGTCATGCGAAATGAGTTGTGAGTCATGGTCGTTCGATGGTCCCATGGAAGGAGCTTATGCCTCCCGGCGTAATCATCCAGCAATTGGAACAGATCGGCCGAATGCTGAACCGCTGGCGCGCCCAGCTCGGGTTGACGGTCTGGACCGCCGCCCTGCTGGCCAGCCTGGCGTTCTTCACCCTGGCTGACCTGTGGGCGCGCTTCGAGCGCGCCGGACGCGTCGCCGCCTGGCTGGTGCTGATGGCGCTGGTGGGCGCCGCCCTGTGGCGGCTGGCCAAGGCGCTGGCGCGCGTGCAGACCCCGGAAGCGGTGGCCGTCCGGGTGGAGCAGACGTTCCCGCAGTTGGACAATCATTTGATCAACTACCTGCAGTTTTCCTACGAGGCCGCCACGGATCCGTTCAAGGCGGCTTACGTGCGCACGGCGCTGCCGCAATGGCACAGCCTGAACTTCCAGGACATGCAGGATCGGCGGACCCAGCGCCGCTCCCTGATCGCGCTCGCGGTGGCGGCGTTTTTCCTGCTCATGCCCTTCCCATGGGCGGGGCGCGCCTGGGCGGTCGCCATGCTGCGCATCGTCAATCCGTTTTCGAACGTGCAGCCGGTTTCGCTGACCCGCATTCTGGGCGTCACCCCCGGCGATGCCTCCGTGCTGCAGGGCGGTTCCCTCTGGGTCAGTTGCACGGTCCAAGGCCAGCGGGGCCACGAAGTGTGGGTGGACATCAAGCCGTCGGATGCGCCGCAGAAAACCTACCGCCTGGGCCAGCTCGCCGGATCCGGCGAGGAGAGCTTCTCCAACCACATCTACCAGGCCACCACGGCCATGAAATACCGGTTCCGGGCCGGGGACGCCCCCGCGCCCCGCTGGTTCAGCCTGACGCTGCGGCCGCCGCTGGCCTTCACCGCCATCGGACTGAAGGTGACCCCCCCGCCCTACACCAACCGTAAGCCTCAGGAGTACGACGGACAGGCCGCGGTGATTGACGTCCCCATCGGCTCCACCGTGAACCTGAAGGTGAAATGCAACACACCCTGCGCGGCGCTCACCGCCGCCTGCCGGGAGGGCGCCGCGGTGCCGCTGAGCAAGCAGGGTGACGGCCTCACGTGGACCGGCGCGCTGTTGGTCACCAACGGCGTCGCCTTCAAGGTGGCGGCGGTTTCCCGCGAGGGCGATCAGACCGAGGCGCGGGTGGCCTTCAACCTCCTCCCGGACCGGGCGCCGAACATCGAGATCACCGCGCCCAAGGGCGAGGTCACCCTGCTGCCCGGCAGCGCGCCCACCATCAGCTTCTCCGTCGCCGACGACTACGGCCTGAATGACATCATCATCCAGCGCGTGCCGAACGCCGACGCCCCGGAATCCTCCGGCGAGGTGCTGAAGACCTACAAGTGGGTCAAGGCCCACGCGAAGGACTTCACCACGCTCTGGAAGGGACCGATCCGGAAGCCGAGCGACAAGGCGTCCATGATCCTGCGCGTCGTCGCCCGCGACAATTGTCCCGGCGCCCCGCACGTCACCCGGTCGGCGCCGCTGGTGTTCAACATGCTGGGGGTCGAGCAGGTCGCCAAGCAGCGGAACGAGCTGGAGAAGAAGGTGTTCGCGGATCTGAACAAGGTGATCGAACTCCAGCGCGATAACATTGCGCACACGAAGGAAAACCAGGAGCTCCGGCCCGCCCCGTCCACAGCACAGTGGCAGGAGGTCGGCGGCCGGCAGACCGAAATCCGCGCGATCACCAAGCAACTGCTGGACAAGGGCGCGAAGTGCCTGGGCAACCTGAGCGGCATGGTGAAGAAACTGTACGTCCGCGAGATGGCGGAGGCGGTGGATCTTCTCGGCCGCGTCGCCGGCGCGAAGCCCTTGGAACAGGCCGGGTTGAGCGAACAGGCGCTGAAGGTGGAGGAGAAGATCCTCCGGCAGTTGACCTTCGCCGAACTGGCGGCGACGCACGCGCAAAGTGACAACCGGAAGAACGCCCTGACCGGGATGCTGGACGGGCTGATCCGGGAACAGACCCGGCTGTGGCGCGCGACCACGCAGTGCGTCGGCCGGGCCACGGCGCCGGTGGCGCTGATCAAGGAGCAGGACAGCCAGGCCGCGGACGTCACCGAATTCATGAAGGCCTGCCGGGCCGAGTCGGAGACCATGGCGAACTCGGACAAGGACCTGTCCGGTTTCCTGGACAAGGTGGCCACCACGTGCAAGGACAAGAAGATCCGCGAGGACATGCTGCTGGCCGCGGAACGGCTCGAGAAGAATGTTTTCCCGGAGGCGGCCGGCAACCAGCGCAGCGCCATCACCAAGCTCGTGGACCTGCGCCGGCTGTTTGACGAAATGCAGGCGGCCGCGGACAAGGAAAAAGCCGCGGAGATGATCGAGGCGCTCCAGAACGCCAACAAGAAGATCGAAAAGATCAAGGAGCTCGAAAAGAAGCTGCTCGAGTCCATGGAGATCGTCAAGGAGCTGAAGGACAAGGACACCAAGCAGACCGACAAGATGGAGGAGGATTTCGAGGAGCTGGCGAAGAACGCCGAACAGGCGCTCCTCCAGGTGCCCATCGATCTGGATATTTTTGCGGACCTGAACGTGGGCAACGATCTGGTCGAGGACATCCATTCCACCTTCGAGGAAGTCCGGCAGCAGGCGGGCTCGGAGCAGGCCACGGCCGGGCCGGTGAAGGAACTCGCGGTGGCCAAGCGCGAAGCCATGCTGGACGCGATGGAAAAGGCCGAGAAGCGGCTGGACGAACTGGAGTATTGGCTCAAGTCCTCACCCGACGGGCTCAAGATCACCACCGAACCTTTCG
This sequence comes from uncultured Lentisphaerota bacterium, assembly GCA_903871765.1. Taxonomy (GTDB): domain Bacteria; phylum Verrucomicrobiota; class Kiritimatiellia; order CAIQIC01; family CAIQIC01; genus CAIQIC01. The sequence continues at coordinate 5,127 of CAIQIC010000052.1, read as the reverse complement.
ACAAGGAAGAGATGCCGAACGGCATTGCCCTGCCGCCGCTGCTGACGAAGGTGGACGACCTGATCGGCGACCTGCTGAACGAGACCAAGGAGAAGCAGGCCCAGGACAACGACGGCGCCATCAATTCCGCCCTGCCCGACATGGAGCCCGACGGCAACGTCACGGAAGGCGATGTGACCAGTTTTGCCGCCCAGGGCAAATCGGGCAACGAGACGCCGGATCACAAGGAACAGGACGGCCGGTCGAACGTGGGCCGGGAGGGCATGTCCGACGGCGAGACCGCGGCGGGCTCCGGCACGCTCAGCAAGGGCGACGAGAACATCGAGGAGCGGCGCACGCAGGACCCCACCCAGAGCGGGCAGGTCAACGTGGAAGGCGAGGCCCAGACCAAGGCCACGGGCGGCGGCAAGCTGGGTTCCGGCAAAGCCGACCAGTACGGCCAGGGCGGCGGCACCAAGCGCATGGATTCCACCGAGGCCGGCTCCCTCGAAGCCATGGCGGCGCTGATGGCCAAGCACGCCGATGACACCTATGCCCAGGCGTCCCTCAAGGGCGTGCGCGCCGATGCGTTGAAAGATGCGGCGCATCACATGCGCCAGGCGGCGGATGCGATCGCCCGCGGCGCGCCCATTGACCAGGTGGCGGAGCTTAAGCGCCGCGCGCTCGCCGAACTGAAGGCCGGCCGCACGGAACTGGAGCGGGGCAATACGGACGTCCTCGACACGCGCGTCGCCTCTTCGCTGCTCAGGGACGTCCAGGAAGCCGGACCGGAAGAGGCGCCGCCGAAATACCGCGGGCTCGTGGCGGAATATTACAAGAAGTTGAATGAATCCCTCTAACGCGGCGGGGCGGGGCCGGACGTCCGGCGGGCTGCGGTGCGCGGGTAAACGAAGCATGACCACGTCGAACGTTATGACCCTGCTGGGCCGGACGGCGGCTGCCCTGGGCTGCTGGGCCGCGCTGGCGGCGCCGGTGCGGGCCGAGGAAACATGGCACGTCAAGGATGCGCCGATCCGCTTCACGGTCGGCCTCGAAAGCGCGCCCACGCATCACAGCGCCGGGTATTTTCTGAAATTGCCCGACGGCGGCATCCTGCCCGGCCCGCTCCCGGCCACTCAGGTGGTGGACCAAAGCGGGAACGTCCTGAAGAGTTGCGTGCTCTGGCAGAATCCGGAGACCGGCCTGGGCGTTGTCTTCGAGCCGCCGAAGTATGGCAGCAGCGTTCTGATCTACGTCATGAAAGGCGTGAAACTGAACCTCTGGACGCCGGAGTCCGGCCTCACACCCAGCGCCATCATCTGCACGCATCCCGGCCACCCGTCCAAGATTGACGCCGCCGGCCTGGCCCGGCTGGGGCCGGTGGACACGACCGTGCATTACCGCAACGAGGCCGGCAGCCAGGGGGCCACCGTGGCCCTGCCGGGCGACCGCTCCGGCCGCCCCGGCCTGGCCGCCATGTACATGCTGGCTTACGTGGCCACCACGGATCCGGGCGAGACCTGGATCGCGCCGGTGACCTTCGGCGGTAACATGCAGGTCAGCGTGGACGGCCGCCCGCTGCACATGAAAAAGATCAGCGACAAGCAGGGCGGCTATGGCGAGCATGTGTCCCTGTCCGAAGGGCTGCATCGCGTGGAGTTGCTCGGTTTCTATACGGCCAAGAACGCCAAACCGGAAATGGTGCTGACCTGGCGGACCCCCAAGACATCGGCCAAGGATCTGGGCGGGGTGCGGCCCGCGGACCTGCGCTTCGCCGGCACGCCCATGTGGGATGCGCGTCAGTTGCATGAAGCCGAAGTGGTGCGTTCCGGCGCCTGTACGCTTCAGAAAATCCAGGCCCACGACGGCAGCCCCGTGGCCCACTTTACCCTTACGCCCAAACAGATCTACTGGTTCGGCGACGAGACCCCCTACCTGCTCTACGAGCTGCAGGCCGACACCGCGGGCCAGCCCGCGGGGATCCAGTACACCTGGAGCTTCAGCGGCGACGCCGGGGCGCTCGCCACGGGCACCAATATCGCCTGGCTTTTCCCGGGCTCGCGGGATCACCGGGTGACGCTGAAAGCGACGGCGGGCGACATGCACTCGCAATGCACCCGGCCGTTCTTTCCGTTCACCACCACGCACACCAGCCTGAACGATCCCGCGTCCCGCGCCGCCTTCCGGACAGCGTGCCTGGGCATGTTACAGGCCTACCCGCCGAACAAGGACCCCACCGCGGGTTGGGATGCCAGCCTGTGGAATAATCTCTTCCGCACGCTGGAGTTGTCGCGGGACAATCCGCTGCTGGCGCAGTTGGTGGAACAGCGCTGGGAGACGACCGTCCGCAAGCTGCCCACCGATCGGAAGGAATTGATCGAGGACATGTACCTGGCCGTCACATCGTTCACCAACCCCACGAACGCGCTGAAGTGGGCGCTGCTGCTGGAGGAAAAGTCCCCGCTCCGGGAGCGGGCCATGGCCCTGCGGCTCAAGGGCGCCGAGATCCTGATGTACCAGCAGAAAAACCTCGCCGAGGCCCGGAAATGGGTCCGCCCGCTGACGGCGGAGATGGGCGAAGGCAGCGAGTGGGCCCGCATCCGGATGGGCGACATCGAGTTTCTCTCCCGGAACCTGAACGAAGCGACCCAATTTTATGGCGACGTCCAGAACCGCTCCAAGCACAGCAAGCTGGGTCCCCAGGGCGAGGGCTTCGTGCCGCAGCACCTGAAGGGTTCCGCCGCGGCGAAGGCGCAGGAGAAGGCCGCGCCGCCGGAGACGGCCGCGCCAGCGCCCCGGGTGGCGCCGTGGAAGCTCGGCGCCATCCGCGACGTGGCGGCTTCGGAATCGGTCCGGAACCTGATCGAACAAGGTTTCTACTGGGAGGCCTACCAGGCGTTGCGCAAGTGGGAGCGGGAATTCCCGCTGAGCAAAATTTCGAGCGACTACCCGCTGCTGGAGGGCCGGTTCTGCATGGCGCTGGGCGATTATGCCCGTTGCCGCGCGTTGCTCGAGGCCTACTGCGACCAGGTGGACGCCTCGAATTACCTGGCCGAGGCCATGCAGATGATCGTGCAGTGCATGAAAGTCATGAACGAGCCGCATGCGGCGGTCGTCAAGTTTCAGGAAACCATGAAAAAGCGGCTGGTGCTGCAGTAGCGCCACCGCGGCAACATCACAACGGCCCCGGCGCAGCCGGGGCGGCGGAGGACAAGGACATGGCACGGATTGTATTGACCAAGGGCGTGCAGGCGGGGCGGGAAATCGTGCTGGCGGGGAGCGAGCTGGTCGTGGGCCGGGATAACGACTGCGGCCTGACGCTGAACGACACCAAGGTGTCGCGCCGCCACGCGCGCCTGTATACCGAGCGCGGCGTCTGGCATCTCCAGGACATGGAAAGCGCCAACGGCACCGAGGTGAACGGCGCGGAGATCAAAACCGTGGCCCTCAACGCGGACGACGTGGTCACGATCGGCGATACGCAGTTCGTGTTCAAGCCGGATGGCGCGCCCGTCCCCGCGGCAACGGCAGCCTCGTCGGCGCCACGCCCCGTCCCGCCGGCCCCCGCGCCGGCGCCGGCGGAGCCCGACCCCGCGAGCATGACCACGCCCGAGGACCTGAAACTGGTCGAGCGGATGCGGCAGTCCACGGACTTGATCCGCCGCGAGGTGGGCAAGGTCATCATCGGGCAGGAGGAAGTGCTCAACCAGATCCTGATGTGCATCATCGCCGGCGGGCACGCGCTGCTGATCGGCCTGCCCGGCCTGGCCAAGACGCTCACGGTGAGCACCATCGCCAAGGTGCTGGACCTGAAATTCAAGCGCATCCAGTTCACCCCCGACCTGATGCCCTCCGACATCACCGGCACCGAGGTGCTGGAGACGGACCCGGACAGCCAGCAGAAGATTTTCCGCTTCATGCAGGGGCCGATCTTCTGCAACATCTTGCTGGCCGACGAAATCAACCGCACGCCGCCCAAGACGCAGGCGGCGTTGCTGGAGGCCATGCAGGAAAAATGCGTCAGCGTGGGCAAGGACACCTACAAACTGGACCGGCCCTTTTTCGTGCTCGCCACGCAGAACCCCATCGAGCAGGAAGGCACCTATCCCCTGCCCGAGGCGCAGCTCGACCGGTTCATGTTCAACGTCTGGATCGACTATCCCAAGCGCGAGGAGGAGGAGGCCATCGTGGCCCGAACCACGGTGACGGCCGGGGCCGAGCCGCGCGTGGTGCTGGGCAAGGAAGCGGTGCTCCTGCTCCAGGAGGTGGTGCGGAAGATTCCGGTTTCGCGCCACGTGATCGGCTTCGTCATCAACCTGGTGCGCGCCACGCGGCCGGCGGACCCGGAAGCGCCGGATTTCGTCAAGAAGTACGTTTCGACGGGCGCGGGTCCCCGCGCCGGCCAGTACCTGGTGCTGGCGGCCAAGGCCCGCGCGGTGCTCGAGGGCCGGATCCACGTGAGTTGCAATGACATCCGCAAGGCGGCCCTGCCGGTGCTGCGGCACCGCATCCTCACCAACTTCACCGCCGACTCCGAGGGCCTGACCTCCCGTGAAATCGTCGAGCGCTTGCTGGGCGAAATCAAGGAGCCCGGCGAGGCGGCTTACACCCCGGCCGACGCGGCGAAAAAGAAGCCCGTCGACAAAAAGAAGTAAACACTGAAAAGCGGACCGGTTTCGTTTCAGCCCGCCGCCGGTGGCGTTACGTCTGTTGTGGACTTGGCGTTTTTCCCGGCCAGCTTGCGCAGTCTCTTTTCCTCTTTCTTCTTCTTCTGCGCCATTTCCCTGTTGCGTTTCTCAAATTGATAATTCGGCCTGGCCATGCTGGTATTCCTTTCCGTAGTCCTGTTGCTCGGACGGGGTTCCCGGGGCCGTGTTTGCCTTTGCGAGCACCCGGCCCAGCAGGAACTTTAGCATCTTCCGCGGAAAAAAGGCAGTCCATATGCAGAGCCCTACGTCGGGCCTGGTGGGCTGCCAGGCGGTGCACGCTGCGCAGTCTGCCGCCTATAACAAAAATCTATCCGGCCGGATAGATTTTTGTTATAGCCCCATCTTCCCGGAGCCGGGCTTTTCTTGGTTGAACAATGGACAAGATTTCACCATCATGCATGGTGGTTTTTGACCGAGCTTCCAACGCCCGCGTTAGGCG
>CAIQIC010000051.1 GCA_903871765.1 uncultured Lentisphaerota bacterium | reverse complement strand
GGAACGTCACATCGCCGTTGCCGGAGTACAGGAAGACGAATTTGAACGGCGTGCCGGCGGTCAGGCGCACCTGGCCGCGGGCGGGTTGGCCGGCGACCACCGGCATTTCGCGGCCGCGGCCGGTGTGGTCGTCTTCTTCCAGGTTGATTGCGCCCAGCTTGGTGCCGGCGGCGGCCGGCGAGGCGTAATCAACCGCGATCTCATACAAACCCGGCTCCAGCGGCAGCTTGGGGCCGTAAAGCACCATGCCCGGCGCCTCCGTGGTTGTCCGGAAAACGGCACTGCCCGTGGCGCTATCGCTGTAGCCCGAATGGAAGAAGATCGCGGCGGGCAGGGTGAGCGTCTGGCCGGACGCCGGCGGCTGCCAGTCACCGTCCACGAGCAGTGCGGTGTCGAGGTCCACACTGCCGGATTGCCGCTCCAGGGTCAGTCCGAGCAGCGCGAAGTTGGTGAAGGATGTCACGGGCAGGCTGAGCCAGGTCCAGCGCGTGGCCTGCACCGCGAGCGCATTGGTCTCGGTGGGTTGCGCGTTGACGAGTTGCGTGCAGCGCAATTCGCCCTGGCCGCGGGCCCGGAGCAGCCAGCGCAGGGTGGGGCGGCCGGGCAGGCGCTCCGGCGGCAGCGTGACGGTCGAGTTGGTCTGGCTCAGCGTCGCGTAGGCCAGCCCGCCGGCGGCCTCGTCCTGCTGCACCGTGCACGTGCGCCGGACCACGCAGCGTTCCAATTCCCAGCGGCGCGCGGGGAAAAACAAATTCCAGTCCGGCACGGGATCAGGATGCGGCCGGGCGGTGTCCAGAATGCGGAACGCCCAGATCGGACCGTCCTGCTGGAGCAGCGCGAGGCGCGGGTGGGTGAGCAGATTTTTCAGCGTGCAGACGGCCGGGAAGGGGCTGACCTTTTCCGGGAACTGGTCCTCGTGGAAGAGCAGATAGCCGACGCCGATTTCGCGCAGCCGGTCGAACTGGTCCTCGGCGAGAAAGCCCTGGTTGACGCTCTCGAAGCGGCGGAAGACGTCTTCGAAGTAGCCCTTCTTGATGAACGGATTGTAGCCGTTGACCATGCGCACGCTGTAGAGCGAGGCGTAATGCTGATAAAGCGAGGCAAAATGCGAGTCGCCGGGCCAGAGGGTGATCACCAGCGCGTGCGGCACGACCCCCGCCTGGGCCGCATCGGCCGCGACGGCTGCGTAAGCCTCCTGCCGGGTTGCCAGCCGCGAGATCGTCGGGTGGGTCCAGCCCGCATATTCCCAGAGCAGCAGACCGGTAACAATCGCCGGCAGCGCAATACGACCGAGCCGGCGCGGCAAACCTGTGCCCAGCACGGTGAACACCAGGGCCGCCCCTGCCGCCAGCAAGGTGGGCAGGAGGCTCAGGATCTTGGCCGGCTGTCGAATCATGGTATAGGGTGGGATTAGTCGACAGACCAGCTTGTACAGTTTGGCGTCCCGGGGGCCGCGATAGCCCAGGGCCATCACCATGGCCAGCGTCATCCCGATGCCGAGCAGGGTGAGTACGACGAAGCGCCGGCCGTAGGCGCGCGGAGCGCGGAACGCCTGCCACGCGCCGGCCAGCCAGCCGAGGAGCAGCAGCGCCGTGATGGTAAAACCGATATAGATCTGGTCCGAGACGACCAGCTTGCCGCGGCCCCAGAAACCCGTCCATTCGGGCGAGTAGTTCAGGACCTCGCGCTGGGACCGCGGGCCGACGGAAAAATCCGCCGGCGGCAGGCCGGTGACGAGTTTGGTCAGACCTTTCATCAGCCGGGGGAAGATCAGCGCGAAGCCCAGCAGCAGGACGAAGGGCAGCAGGACCAGGACCGTCCGGCGGCTGTAGGCCCACGACAGCCGCGGTCGCTCCTCGCGTGCGGCGAAGGCCACGACGCACCATCCGGCGGCGGCGAGCGTGGTGAATAAGAAAACGTGCCGGTCCCCCCAAGCTGCGCCGAGGAGGGCGAGGCCGGCCATCCAGCCGCCGGCGCGCCGGCCGTCGCGGATGGCGAGATCCAGCCCGAGGAGCACGGCTGGCGGCCACATCATGGCGAAGCCGGCCGGGCTGCCGCCGAATAGGTTGACCCAGCGGTAGGGCAGCAGGATGCCCAGCAGCGCGGCCAGCCAGGCGATCCACTCGTCCGGCGCGTAGCGCCGCGTCAGCAGCAGCGTCAGGAAGTAGGTCAGCCAGAGGGAAACGAAGCCGGTCAGGTTCCAGCCGAAGGCGCGGCCGCCGAGCCACGCGCCGACGTTGAAGATGAGCGAGAAGGGGATGTAGTAGGTGTCGGGTTGGTAACATGCGCGTGGATCGCCGGTGTTGAATTCGTAGAGGTTGTAGAAGGCGGGCGTCCGGCCCGCGAGCCAGTCGCCCGCAAGCCAGCAGTAATACATGAATTGCAGGTGGTCGCCCGGGACCATCGGCAGGACCTCCGCCGGGGTGTGGTGCGCGGCGGCCGGGATGCCGGTGAAGACGTTTTGCGGCAGGGGCCAGGCAAAGAGCAGCCACACGGCCAGGGTCACGATGAATGTGCCCAGGATTGTTTTCGGCCAGCGCATGCCGTAGAATTAACAAACAACTGCCCTGCGGCAAAGCACAGAAGCACAACATGAAAGTCCTGTTTGTTTATACCGACATCAACGTGCGCGGCGGCGCACAAAGCTACCAGTTCGGCATCGGCATGCTCAGCGCCATGCTCAAGCGGGCCGGGCACACGACGCGCCTGCATTACATGTACGGCGCGTACGATCCGGCGCCGCTGCGCGCACTGCTGGCGGAATTCCGGCCCGACGTGCTCGCCTTCTCGGGCGTTTCACCACAGTACCGCTATGTCAAACGTCTCATCGAAGGCCTGGCGCCCGTGCCGGCGTTCACCATCTACGGCGGCGTCCATCCGACGCTCGACCCGGAATGCCTGACCGACGTCCGGGGGCTCGATGCCGTCTGCATCGGCGAGGGTGAATATCCGCTGCTGGAACTGGTCGAGGCGCTGCGCGACGACCGCTCGCCGGACGGCATCCCCAGCCTCTGGCTCAAGAAACCGGACGGCCGGATCATCCGTAATCCGACGCGTCCGTTCTGCGGCCGCCTCGACGACCTGCCCTTCCCGGACCGCGAACTGTTCGACCACCAGGCGATTGTGGCTTCGGACTTCAACACCGCGCTGTTCATGTTCTCCCGCGGCTGTCCCTACAACTGCACGTTCTGCAGCAACCACGCACTGCGCGGGAAGCAGGAGGGGCTCTATGTCCGTTTTCGTCAGGTGGACCACTGCCTGGCCGAGATCCGTGAGGTGACCGGACGCTACCGCGCCGAGGCGCTGTACTTCAATGACGACTGCTTCACCGCGCATCGCGCGTGGTGGACCGAGTTCTGCGACAAGTACCAGCAGGAATTCCGGCTGCCCTTCGACATCAACGCGCGGCCGGAGACGCTGAACGACGAGATCTGTCAGCGGCTCAAGGCCGCCGGCTGCCGGCGCATCAGCATCGGCATCGAGAACGGCTCCGAGCAGTTCCGCGCCGAGGTGTTGGGCCGGCGCCAGTCCAACGACCGCATTGTGGCGGCGTTCGAAGCCTGCCGCCGCGCCGGGATCAAGACCAAGAGCTTCAACATCGTCGGCTTCCCCCGCGAGACGCCGGCCATCTTCCAGGCGACCATTGATCTCAACGCGCGGATCAATCCCGACAGCGTGATCATCGGTATTTTCGAGCCCTATCCCGGCACGCAACTGGCGGACATCTGCCGGACGGAGAATCTGATCGACACGTCGCGGCTCGGCGAGGAGTTCGTGGGCCGCACGGACACGGTTCTGAACATGCCGCAGTTTACGCGCCCGCAGATTCTCAAGGCTTACCGCAACTTTGCCTATAACGTATACAAGCGGCATGCCCTGCGCAAGGCGCTGGCGCTGCGCCTCTACTACTCGCGCTATGGCGAACAGCTCCTGCGGCTCCTTGCGCCGGTGCGCAACCTGCTGCGCAAGGCCACCATGGGCGTCTGATCGCGCATAACAAAAATCTATCCGGCCGGATAGATTTTTGTTATAGGCCGGAAAAGCGATTTCGACCTCCACCACGAAGAAAGTTTGTCATGCTGGCGCCCCGCACCATCGTCACGGCCCTGCGGACCGCCCTGTATGGCGGGCTGGCCGGGTGGCTGGCCATCACCAGCGATCAGGCCAAAGAACTCCTGGATGCGGTGCTCTTTGGCGCGGTGCTGGGCGACTATCTGACCTGGGCGCTCCGCAGCATCGCCCTGCTGCCGTACTATGTGTGGCACAAAAGCTGGGAGGCCTGCGTGCACGTGGCGTTCGGCTATGCGTTCTTTCGCCTCGGCGGGTTCAAGCTGAATGACGACATCCAATATGTCATTATCGCCTTTTTCGTCTTCCTGCTGGTGGCCGCGCTCAAGCTGTTTTATTACGCCCTGCTGGTCGTCACGGATGACGGGGACGAGATCGAGCCCTGAAAAAACCATCCGGATAAAAATCATCCGGACGGATGATTTTTAGTCGGTGTGGAAGACCTCGTCCATGCCGTCCCAGATTTTGTTCTGGGCCGCGGCGGCGGGCAGGGGTTGCTGGCAGGGATCGGTCTGCTGCCACCAGCGCTGCGTGACGTCGTCGCGCTTCATCTGCTCCATGTCGGTGTCAAAGCTCTTGCCGGCGTATTCAAAATAACTGAAAAGGAAAAGCTGGTCCCCGATTTTCTTCAGGTAGATGGAATAGTTGCGGATGTTGGCGGCCTTGATTTGCCGGTTCACGCCCGGCCATGGGGTTTGGTGCAGGATGCGATACCAGGCCTCTTTCTCGAATTTCAGGCCGGTGAGCATGCCGTAACGCTGCGCCCGGCCCGACAGCGCGTCCACCGCGCCGTCGAAATGATAGACCTCCTCCATGTCGGACCAGGTCTTGCCTTGGGCGGCGGCGTCGGGCAGGGGCTGCTGACAGGGATCGGTCTGTTGCCACCAGCGTTGCGTTTCGGGATCGGCCGCCATGCGGCGCATGTCGGCGGTAAAATCCGCGCCGGTGTATTCCACGTAGCTGAACAGATAGGGCCGGCCTTCGATTTCTTTGAGGTAGATGGAATAGTTGCGGAGATGGCAGCTCCGGATCATCCGCAGCACGCCGGGCCAGGCGGCCGCATGGAGTTCCTTGTACCGTGCCACTTGCTCCGGCTTGAGTCCGGTCACCCAGCCAAAACGAAGGGCCGGCGGCCGCGCCGGGGGGCCGGCGGCGTCGCGGGCGCCGGGCACGGTCCGGCAGCCGGCCGCGCCGGCCAGCACCAGCGTAAGCGCCAGGGACGACAGGACAGCGGAGGTCGCATTGCGCATGGTCAGGGCTCCTTATGCCAGGCGATCACCAGAACTTCCAATACAGGATCACGAAGGTCACCAACACCAGCGCCGACATGATGCGGTAGTCGGACAGGCCGCGCCCGCACTTCATCAGCAACGGCTCGGTCCAGTGCACCCAGCACAGATGCTCCGCCTCCGCCTTGAGCGGCTCGCGCAGGACCAGCGTGGCGATGACCTGGATGACGACGCAAATGAAGAACATGACGAAGGAGGTGAGCATCCAATCGGCCAGCGCGAAGTTATAGATGAAGTTGAGGAGCGGGGCGGCGGCGATGGACGCGGCGGTGGCGCCGGGGCCCACGACGCCGGCTTTGAAGAAATCGAGACCGAAGGCGACGGCGCCCATGATCATACCCGCTACCATGGTGAGGAAGGCGGCGCGCCCGCCGGCTTTCCGCCAGAAGACGCCGACCATGAACACCGCGGTGATGGGCGGGGCAATGTAGCAGATCAGCTTGTTCAAGCCCTGGAAGATCGTCTCGTAGTGGCCGAAGATCGGCGAAAGCACGATGGCCAGGACTGTTGCGGCCACCGTGGTCCAGCGGCCGATCTTCACGAGGCTGTGGTCGGTCGTCTGCGGGATCCAGCGCTTCCAGATATCGTAGGCAAACAGGGTGGCGGCCGAGTTGAGGGCGGCGGAGCACGTCTGCATGGCGGCGGCCAGCATGGCGGCGGTGACGAGGCCTTTGAGTCCCATGGGCAGGAGATGGGTGATCAGGAACGGATAGGTGTCGGCGGACCGCGTCGGCCCGATGGCGCGAACGACGCCGGCCACGGTCTCCGAGCCGAAGACCCCTTTCTGCACCAGGCCGACGCAGATCACGCCCGGCAGCACGAAGAAGAAGACCGGTAGGATTTTGATGAACGCACAGAAGAGGGGGCCCAGGCGCGCATGCTTTTCGTCCCGCGCCGCCAGCACACGCTGTACGATCGTCTGATCGCAGCACCAATACCAGATGCCGATGACCGGGTAGCCCAGCAGGATGGAATACCACGGGATGTTGCCCACGACGGTGGCATCGCCGCCCCGATGCGCCATGTGCAGGAACGAAGCGCTCGACAACGCCGCGCCGCCCTCGCGGCCCAGCAGCGGGTGCGGGTGCGTGGTCAGCAGTCCCGCCAGCGCCTCCCAGCCGCCCACGGCGTGGTAACCGACGACGGTGATGCAGATCGCGCCGGCCAGCAACAGGACGGTCTGGATGCTCTCCGTCCACACCACGGCCAGCAGGCCGCCAATCACGGTGTAGATGCCGGTCAGCAGTCCCAGGGCCACGATGAAGAACATCAGGGCGTTCATGCCCAGGATGACGTGGTCCTGCGGGATGCCGAAGATGAAGCAGAGCACGGTGGCGGCGGTGAACAGGGCCACCCCGATATGAATCACGATCGCCGAGATGAGCGAGACGAAGGACAGCATGTCGCGGCATTGGCGGTTGTAGCGGCGCTCCAGGTAATCCGGCAGCGTCGGCACCCGCGTGCGCAGGTACAGCGGCGCGAAGAACAGCGACAGCAGGATCAGCGTGAAGCCGGCCATCCACTCGAAGTTGCCGTACAGCAGGCCCGAGGTGTACGCGGTTTGCGCCAGGCTCACCAGGTGCACCGTGGAGATGTTCGCGGCAAACATCGCCAGACCGATCACCGGCCAGCGCAGGCTGTTGTCGGCGAGAAAGTAATGGCCGCCTTCGCCGCCGCCCTTGCCCCGGCGCATCCCCGCCAGGACGCCGATGCCGACCACGCCGAGGAGATAGACGACGATGATCCCAAAATCGAGTGTGCTCATCAGTTGCATGCCGGTCCTCCGGGTGGCGTAAACATGGGCGCGACCTTATGATTTTTATCGGCCGTCATGCAATTATAAAGGCGCGCAGGGCTTCAAAGCGGGCGCATCTCCGTTGTTGCTCACCGCTTGCGCACTCATAGTACGTCGGGCATTCCTGCCCGACTTGGTCAGGCAAGAATGCCTGACCTACTTGCTTTTAACCCCGATTGCAAAAAAAAGATGCGTCCCTTCACGGCCAACGCCCGATCTGCCGGCGACCTGGTTTCGATCAGGGCCACGGTGCGGGCGGTCGCGGGTATGGGCCCCGTTGGTGGTTTTCATGCATCCGGCGCCCGCCTCCGTCCAAGCGCGGCCTGAGGTCGGGCGTGGTCCGTCGTAGGTAGCTCAGCGGGCCACCGGATCCTTGGCGAGGACTTCCGCCTTGTCGGTCAGGCCCACTTCCTTTCGATACCGGGAACGCCCCAGCCGTTGGACAAGGTTATCGAGGATTGCGACCTCGGGCATGCATTCATCGGACAGGCGATGCATGACCTGCCCGCGGAGATCGAGAAGCAGGTCAATATCCTTATCCGTCGCCGCTACCAGCACATCGCGGGCTTCCACCCAGGCAAAGGTGCCACCCGTAATCCGGCCCCTCTGCTTCCAGTCCGCCACGGCCTTGAGCAAGTCCTCGTGCGTCAACTTTCTGTCATTTGCTTTGAGGACGTATTCATCCCGTCTGGCCTTGAGCGCTCTCTGCACCAGCGCCTGCTGATCAGCTGCGCTCTTCTTCAGAAACTCATCCGGCGTCACCTGCCACTTGCCCAACACATGCTGCAGCCGCTCGCAGAATGCGCGTTGTTCGTCTGCGCCCCTCGCATCCTGGGCCGCCTGAATCGCTGCGCGCCAGCCCGTCGGCGTCGGAAGATCCAGGACCGCCGCGAAGGCCAGGTAGCGAATGTCCTGTTTGCGATGCTTGAGCAGCGGGATCACCGCGCCGGCTGCTCTCAGATCGCCATCTTTGTTCGCCCGCCGTGGAGTGCACGGCCGCGCGTTTCGCGCGGCGCTGCTTTTCGGATCGCCGCCCGGCCTACACCGCCTCGATCGTCGAGGGCGGCTTGGCCGTGACGTTGTAGGTCACGCTAACCACGCCGGGCACCTCGGCCGTGATGCGCTTGGCCAGCCGGGTGAGAACGGGGAAGGGCAGGTTGGTGGGCGTGGCCGTCACCGCGTCCTGGCTGTCCCAGCAGCGGACCTCGATCTGGTAGCCGAAATCCCGGCGGCCGTTGCGGATGCCGGTGACCTTGTCCTCGTGGAGGATGGCGAGGCACTGGAAGCACTTGACCCGGGCGAGCTCTTCCTCCACGACGGCCGTGGCCTGCCTGACCAGCTCGATGCGGGCGGGCGTGGCTTCGCCGATGACCCGTGCCGTGAGGGCGGGGCCGGGGAAGGGCGGGCGAGCATAGACAGACGGCGGCAGGCCGAGGGCCTTGGCCACCATCCGGACCGCCGGCTTCCGGAGCTCGATGAGGGGCTCGAGGACGGTGTAGCCGTAGGCCTTCTGCGTGTCGATGCCCAGTTGGGCCAGGATGTTGTGCTGGCGCTTGATGCCGGCCACGGTCTCTTCCACGTCGGTATAGATCGTTCCCTGCAGGAGGAACCGGGCCTTGCTGGTGCGCACGAGCTTGCCAAACACGTCCTGGTAAAAGGCGTCCGTGATGGCTTGGCGCTTCTTCTCGGGGTCCACCTTACCCTTGAGGACTCTGAAGAATTCCTGGCGTCCGTCCACCAGCGTGACGGGGACGCCCATTTTCCGGAACAGCGCCGCCACGCGCTGGGGCTCGCCCGCGCGCATGAGGCCGTGATCGATGAAATAGGTTTTGAGCTGTGGGCCGAGCGCACGATGGGCCAGCATGGTGACGGTGGAGGAATCGACGCCGCCGGAGAGCGCGTTGACGGCCAGGCTGTTGCCGACGGTGCGCCGCAGCTCCTGGATCTGTTGGTCGATGAATGACCGCGGGTTCAGTTGCTTCAGCGTGATTTCCTTGATCTTCGCCATACGGAACCTCCCTTGGTTGGTTTTTTGAGAGTGTAGAAAATGCCGGCGCGCGTGACAACAGATTTCACCCGCTGCGGTACTCGCGCACCGCGTCGAACATGGCCACGACGTTGGCGACGGGCGTTTCCTCGAGAATCGTGTCGTGGCTCGCGCCGGCGACGTAGCCGCCGCCGGGCGCCATGATGTCCAGCACCGCGCGCGTTTGCCGCCGGACGGAGTCCGGCGTGCCGTCAATCAGTACGTGGTGCGAGTCGATCGCGCCGTTGAACAGGATCCGCGCGCCATACTTTGCCTTGAGCGCAGCCAGGTCCATGCCGCCGCAGCAGGGCTGGATGGCGTGGAGGCCGTCGAGCCCGGCCGCGATCATGGCCGGGATCAGCGGCTCGAAACCGCCGCAGCAGTGCAGTTGCACCAGGAGTCCGTAGTCGTGGCCCAGCCGGGTCAACCGCCGGAGGTGCGGCACCATGAAGCGCTCGAATTGGGCGGGGCTGAGCAGGGGGCCCGTCTGGCCGCCGAAATCGTTGCCGATGAAAAAAATGTCCAGGGCATTGCCCGCTGCTTCGAAAATGCGCCGGCTGACTTCGGCATAATAATCCACCAGGTGCTGCAGCACGGCGTCCACCAGTTCCGGCTCGTCGTACATCTTGAGGTACATGTTCTCCATGCCCAGCAGGTCAATCGCGTCGTGCCAGAACGGGGACCAGTCGCCGCCGAGGATGGCATACTGCCGGTCCCAGGCCAGCGCCTCTGCGCGGATATGCGAGACGTCCATCCAATCCGGCTTGGGCCAAGCATATGCGGGGATCTGCGCCAGCGGCACGTCGGCCAGGGGATGGGACATCGGCTGGCCGTACCCCTGGCCGTGCCGCTCGACGCCGAAGACGGTGCGCGTGGTCGCGCCGGACGAGAGCCGCGGTGCGGGGCCCGCGTAGCGCGCGGTCACCCGGCGGAAGTCATCGCCCAGCCGCACCCGCAGTGCTTCGTCATCCGCGATGCGCAACTCCCGCTTGGCCTTGGTCCAGAATTCCGGCGAGGCGCCGCACCAGCAGGGGACGCGGTCCGGTTCCCGGTACGCGAAGGCCGTCAACACCCGTTCTCGTGAATTCATGCCCTGACTCCTGCGCCGCGCTGCAGCAGCGCGGCGAACCACGGCCGCCCACCGCGCCGCCGGCGGGCTTCTTTATACCCTGATCGTCTCCCCGCCGTCAGGCATTTTTTCACAGTCCCGGCATTCCGGCGCGGCGCGCCGGCTTTGGTACAATCAGGTTGAGGATTGACCCGTGCCGGCGATTTGGTAGCGTCCCAACAGTGGAGTGCATCATGCCGGATACCGCCATGCCAGAAAATCCCAGCGCGCCGTTGGATCCCGCTTTTCGGGCGATGATCCTGGACGTGACGGCGGCGCGTGCCGCGCAGGTTCGCGGCGGCGCGACGCTGGCCCTGGCCTGGGAACGTGATGGCGGCTGTGTGGCGCGGTATGACCTGTTGCTGCCACCCGCCACGGCCGGGGAAGAGGTCGTCTTCCGCCTGGCCGAGCGGGTCGTCAAGTTTCTGCTCTGGTCAGCCGGCGGCTGGCGTTTACTCTTGGCCGGGCCGGAAGGCCTGTGCCGGCGGCTCCAGGCGGAATATAGCGCCCAGGGCCGGCGTGCCTTCGACGCCGCCATCATGCAGCGGGTGTATGGACGGCCCATGACGGTGGCCATGGTGCGTCCGGAGGAAATGCCCGCGGCGCGGGATGCCGGCTTGACCCTGGGTGGTCATCTGGAGGGTTGCCGCCTCGGTTTCGATCTTGGCGCCAGTGATTTGAAGGTCAGCGCGGTGCAAGACGGCGTGGCGGTGTTCAGCGCCGAGGTGCCGTGGACCCCGCGCAGCCAGAGCGACCCGGACTATCACTACCGCATCATCCAGGCCGGGCTGCGGCAGGCGGCCGCGCATCTGCCCCGGGTGGACGCCATCGGCGGCAGCACGGCCGGCGTGGTGGTGGACAACCGGATCATGGTGGCGTCGCTCTTTCGCGCGGTGCCGCCGGAGCGGTATGCCGAGGCGCAGGACCTTTTTCTGCGCCTGCAGCGGGAGTGGCAGGTGCCGCTGGCGGTGGCCAACGACGGCGACGTGGCGGCGCTGGCCGGCGCCCTGTCGCTGGGCGTGCAGGCGATCCTGGGCGTGGCCATGGGTTCCAGCGAGGCCGGCGGCTTCCTCGATCGGCAAAGCCGGTTGACCGGCCGTCTCACGGAGCTGGCCTTTGCGCCAGTGGATATGAACCCCGGCGCCGGCGTGGATGAGTGGTCGGGCGATGCGGGCGTGGGGGCGCTGTACTTTTCCCAGCAAGCCGTCAACCGGCTGGCGCCCGCGGCGGGTTTCGCGTTCCCCGACGATCAGCCGCTACCCGCGCGGCTACAGGCTGTTCAAGCGCGCCTGGCGGCGGGGGATGAACGGGCGCGGCGGATTTTTGAAACGATCGGCGTCTACCTGGGCTACACCGTGCCTTGGTATCGCGAATTCAACGATTTTGACCATCTGCTCCTGCTGGGTCGCGTGACCTCCGGGGCGGGCGGCGACATCATACGCGCGCGGGCCGAGGCGGTATTGCACGCGGAATTCCCGGACTTGGCGGCGCGGGTGCGGATCTGCCTGCCGGATGAACGCGCGCGCCGCGTGGGACAGGCGGTCGCCGCCGCCAGCCTGCCGGTGCTGCCACGGAGCGGACCATGACATGGACCAGCGCCACCGCGGAAGTGTTTGTGCCCGACGGAACCGCGCCGGCCGCGGCGCTGGCGCGCACCACGCACCTGGGCGTCGGCGCGCATCAGGACGACCTGGAATTTATGGCGTTTCACGGCATCGCGGAGTGTTTCGGCCGGACGGATCGCGCGTTTTGCGGCGTGACCTGCACCAACGGCGCGGGCAGCCCGCGCGCCGGCGTGTATGCGGAGTACACCGACGAGCGCATGCGGGCCGTGCGGCGCGCGGAGCAGCGCGCGGCCGCCTGCGTGGGCCGCTATGGCGCGATGATCCAGCTTGATCATCCCAGCGCCACCGTGAAAGATCCGGCCCAGGCAGCTCTGCGCAACGACCTGGAATCCATCCTGCGCGCGACCCGCCCGCGAGTGGTCTATACGCACAATCCGGCGGACAAGCACGACACGCATGTGGCGGTGGCGGGAACCGTCCTCGCCGCGTTGCGCGCGCTGCCGCCGGAACAGCGCCCGGAGCGCGTGCTCGGGTGCGAAATCTGGCGCGACCTGGATTGGCTGCCGGACGCACGCAAGGTGCTGTTGGATGTCAGCGGCCGCGAAAACCTGGCCGCCGCGCTGTCCGGTGTCTTTGACTCCCAGATTTCCGGCGGCAAGCGCTATGACCTGGCTGTGCTGGGACGGCGGCGGGCGCAGGCGACTTTTTTCGCGTCGCACGACGTGGATCAGGCCGGCATGCTGACCTTGGCGCTGGACCTGATGCCGCTGCTCAGGGATCCCACGCTGTCTCTGGTGGACTACCTGGCGCGGCTGGCGGACGAATTCAAAGCGGAGGTGGTGGAGAAGGTGGCGGCATGGAAGTGATCATCCGCCCCACTGCCGGGCGCGCTGCACGGCTGGCGGCGCGGCTCGTGGCGGGCGCGTTGCGCGCCAAGCCCGCCTTGGTGCTGGGCCTGGCCACGGGGCGCACCATGGAGCAGGTGTACGCCGAACTGGTGGCGCTGCATCAGCAGACCGGGCTGGATTTTTCACAGTGCGCCACGTTCAACCTGGACGAGTACATCGGCCTGCCCGCGGACCACCCCTGGTCCTACCATGAATACATGCGGCGTCTGCTTTTCAGCCGGGTGAACCTGAGCCCCGCGCGCACGCGGCTGCTCGATGGCCTGGCCGAGGATGTGGCGGCCGAGTGCGCCCGATACGAGCGTCTGATCCGCGAAGCCGGCGGGATTGACCTGCAACTGCTGGGACTGGGGAGCGACGGGCACATTGGCTTCAATGAGCCGCTCTCCGCCCTGCGCTCCCGCACGCGGCCGAAGGCGCTGACACCGGCCACCCTGGCGCAGAATGCGGCCCTGTGCGGCGGTGACCCGGACCGCATGCCGCGCCGCGCGTTGACCATGGGCGTGGGCACGATTCTTGAAGCGCGGCGTTGCCTGGTCCTGGTCATCGGCGCGTCCAAAGCCGACATCCTGGCGCGCGCCGTCGAGGGGCCGCTCACGGCCATGGTCACCGCCTCCGCCCTGCAACTGCATCCGCACTGCCAGGTCATCGTGGATGAAGCCGCCGCCGTGCAGTTGCAAGGGCAGGACTATTACCGCTGGATTTTTGCCAACGAGCCGGAATGGGCGCCGTACCGGCAGGATCCCGCGGCCTGAGGGGAGCGGGAGGCCGATAGTGTCACGTCCTGATTTGCGTTTGACACCTTTTGTTTCATTATCACTTGGTTGTCCGACATCCTGTGCGCCGTGCGTTAATTTCTGCAGGATTTTCAACTGTGCGCTGATCGCTGACCGGGGTGGCGTAGGCCGGGCTGGCGAGCCGGAAGGCGTTAGGCCGACGGGCCAGTGCCGGCGGTCGGCGCAGGCGCGGGGCTGGCCGCGCCGTTGGGCTGCTTGAGCGCGAGGCATTCGTAAAGGACACGGTCGGGTTGATAGGCCATGGTGTGGCGCGCGAGGACGCGGTAGCCGGCGACATCGGCCTGCCCCTGCTTGGCCAGCAGGGCGGGCAACTCGGCAACGGCTTCGAGCTGGGCGACAATGTCGCGGTCCAGCGCCAGGATGATCGGCGCCTGGCCCGGCCGGGCCAACAGGGTGAAAGGGATGATTTGCGCCGGCCAGACAACGCCGCTGGCGGCGGCCTGTTTGGCTTCGAGCCGGATCATGCGGGCGCGCGCCTCGGGGCCGTCGGTTTCCATCGCGGCGGAAATGATATCGAGCAGGCGGATGCGGACCGTATTGAGGTCGGGAGCCTGGTCCAGCGGCAAGAGACCCTCCGGTTTATGGATGACGCGGGCGAGCGCGGAAATTTCCTTGAGGTACGCGTTTTTCTGGGTGTCGGGGATGTAATACATGACCACCAGACGCACGGGCCGGCCATCGGGCGCGCCATAATCAATCCCGGCCGGACTCCAGCCGATGGCGCAGAGGAGTTCGCCCTCGGCCGAGGTGCGCGCATGCGGACAGGCCCAGCCGAACCCCAGCGCTGTATTGGCGGCGCGTTCGCGCGCCAGTACGGATTCGACTACTTGGGTGCCGGCTTTGATGCCGGGCACGGCCTCAATCAGACTGCCAAGAATCTGAAGCGCCTGGTCTTTGTTGTTCTCCGGCAGCTCGATCAGGCGGCCTTCTTCCAAGGCGGCTAATAGCGTTTTCATCATCAGTTGATTCCGTACCGCTTATAGAACCAGACTTTGACGAAGTGCGTCAACACCGCATACGTCAGCAGAAAGCCGGCGATCCACAGCCAATAGGCCGGGGGCAGCGGCACGAAACCGAGGAAATGGGCGAACGGAGAGTAGGGCAGCCAGGCTCCGACGGCCATGACGACCAGCGTGGTGAACAACATGCCGAAGCTGGGCCAGCTTTGAAAGAACGGGATCTTACGGGTGCGGATGATGTACACGATCATCGTTTGGGTCAGCAGCGACTCGACAAACCAGCCGGTGTGGAAAAGCTGTTCGTAGTAGGCTTTCAGCGTGGGCGTCGTCGCGGGGGCGGAGAACAGGTCGCAATGGAAAACATAGAGCATGAGGAAATAGGTGGCATAGTCGTAGATGGAACTCAGCGGTCCGATGAAGATCATGAATTTCTTGATGTTGCCGAGGTTCCACCGGCGCGGCTGCTCGAGAAATTCCTCGTCCACGCGATCGGTGGGGATGCCGGCTTGGGAGAAGTCATAGAGCAGGTTGTTGACCAGGATCTGGCTGGACGCCATCGGTAGAAAGGGCAGAAAATAGCTGCCGCCGACTACGCTGAACATGTTGCCGAAATTGGAACTGGCGCCCATGCGGATGTACTTGATGATGTTGCTGAATACCCGGCGGCCTTCGATGACGCCGTCTTCCAGCACCAGCAGGTTTTTTTCCAGCAGGATGATGTCCGCCGATTCCTTGGCCACGTCCACGGCTGAGTCCACCGAGATGCCCACGTCCGCCGTCTTGAGCGAGGGCGCGTCGTTGATCCCGTCCCCCAGGTAGCCGACCACGTGCCCGCGTTTCTGCAAGGCCTGGATGATGTCGTCCTTCTGTGCCGGCGAGAGGCGCGCGAAGACCGAATGCTGTTCGGCCAGATCTGCGAATTGCTCGCGGTCCAGACCGGCGAGCTGATCGCCGGTGACGATTGTGCCGGCATCGAGGCCGACATCGTGGCAGACCTTGCGCGTGACGAGCGCATTGTCGCCCGTGAGCACCTTGACGCGCACGCCGTGCTGGTGCAACAACTGGAGCGCCCGGGCGGTGGAATCCTTGGGCGGATCGAAGAAGGCGATGTAACCCAGCAGGATCATCTGGCTTTCATCGGCGATGGAAAAGACTTTCCGGTCCTTGGGGAATTCCTTATAGGCGATGGCGAGTACGCGGTAGCCATCGGCGCTAAGGGTTTCGAATTCCTCCATCAGGTCGTTTTTGATCACGTCAATCAGCGGATTGATTTCTTCATCCACCTGGTAGCGGTCGCAGACCTTGTAAACCTCTTCGACGGCGCCCTTGCAGATCAGCACGTGTGCGTCCTCGTAGTCAATCACCACGGACATGCGCCGGCGCTGAAAATCGAAGGGGATCTCGTCCACCTTCGGGCAGCTCCGCTCCACGTCGAGGTCGGAGTGCGCCAGGATCGCGCGGTCGAGCAGGTTGCGCAGGCCCGTCTGGTAATAGCTGTTCATGTAGGCATAGCGCAGCACGTCCTCACTCTGCCGGTTGGTCACATCCACGTACTTTTCCAGCACCACGCGGTCTTGCGTCAGGGTGCCGGTTTTGTCCGAGCACAGGATGTCCATGGCGCCGAAGTTCTGGATGGCGTTGAGCCGCTTGACGATCACCTTCTTGCGCGACATTGCCAGCGCGCCCTTGGACAGGTTCACCGTGACGATCATCGGCAGCATTTCCGGCGTCAGGCCGACCGCCACGGAGAGGGCGAACAGGAGCGCCTCCAGCCAGTTGTGCTTGGTCAGGCCGACGATCAGGAACACGATGCTGACCATCACGATCATGAAGCGGATCATCAGCCAGGTAAACCCGGCGATGCCGCGATCGAAACTCGTCTGCACCTGCTGGTCCGCCAACCGCGCGGAGATGGCGCCGAAATACGTTTGCGCGCCGGTCAGCACCACCACGCCCCGCGCTGCGCCACTGAGCACGGTGCTGCCCTGGAAGCAGGCGTTGTTCAGCTCGATCGTGCTGTGGCCGGCCGGCGCGCACGGCTCGGCGGTCTTCTCCACGGGCATGGATTCGCCCGTCAACGCCGCCTGGCTGACGAAAAAGTCCTTGGTGGCGATCAGGCGCATGTCCGCCGGAATAATCGCACCGGCATGCAACGCGACGACGTCGCCGGGCACCAGTTCGGGAAAGCTGATTTCCGTCTCCACGCCCTCGCGGATCGCCATCACCGTGGTTTGCACCAGCTCCCGCAGTTTTTCCACGGCGCGGCCGGAGCGGTTTTCCTGCACGTGCGCCAGCACCACGCTCAGGCACACCATGCCGCCCACGACGATCGCCGAACGCGCGTCGCCCATGGCCAGGGACACCGCCCCAATGACCAGCAGTTGGATCACCAGCGGATGGCGGAACCGGCGCAGAAATTCCATCAGCACGCCGGCGTGTTTCTTGCCGCTGACTTCATTCGGGCCGTGGGCCTTGCGCCGTGCCGTGACCTCGTCGGCGTCCAGGCCGCGCTCGGTCGTTTGCAGGCGCCGCAGCGCCTCGACCGCCGGCTGCGCGCAGAGGGCCATGAACTGTTGTTCATGCTTCGAAACCGTGCGTGTGGGCGCCTGCGCTTCCTTGATGATCAGCGCCGGCGATATTTTTTTGAAAAAAGATTTCAGCATCGTGCCGCCCGCTTCGTTTTCCTGCGCGGCACTATAAGGCCGGCGGCTCCGAAAACAAGCTTTTCGCTGAAGACGCACGCCACCGCGGCCAAGGCCTTGGGTCAATCTTCGCCGTAGCAGGCGACGGGCATGTCTCTATAGGCTGCGGACGACAGTCGAATACTGTCCCGCGGCGGATGCCGCGCCCCTCGCCAAGCCCCACGGCCTGAAAAACCCCGAGAAACAAGGGGTTCCGCCCCGCCTTTTGCACTCGCGCTGCGACTTCTCGTGGCGCCCATCGCCGGTCAGCGGCGTTGGGCGATCCTTAGGCGAGGATGGGGGGCCTAAACAGCAGGCTTGACAGATATTCAGAGACACGCTAAAGCCCTGACTGTTCATTCACCATGGTGGTGAGCCAAAGTCAAAAAAACAAAAAAGGAAAACAGAAGGAGTGTTGCCATGTATCGTTTCAAAAACCTTGCTATTTCAATGATGTTGATCGCTGCCTGCGCGGTGCTGATCGGCCTGATCGCCTTCCCTGCACACGCCGAGGATCAAACGGCGGCCAAGAAATTGGTCATCGTCAAAGCCGTCTATGGCGACCTTCCCGATGGAGACAAGACGGACGTAACGGAAAAAGTCGCCGCCATGGTGAAGGATAACGCTCTCAGCGTCGAGGCGAACAACGACAACTTCGGCGACCCTGCCGAGGGCACCGTCAAGAAACTGCAGGTCAATTATACGTTCGGCGGCGTGGCCAAGAGTAAGACCGTGGATGAAAACGAGACGCTCACGATTTCAAGCACCGGCGAGTAAATCCACCTGCGGTACATGGGCGTTGAAGGCTGGGCGGGTGGTGTTTTGATCTGTTATCGTTTCGCCCGCAGGCCAAAGCCTGGACGCATTTCCGGTCATACTATTCAGCATTAGGATTTTGACGACCTTTTTGGGAACGTCAATTGACGGAGTTTGGAGTTGTACTGGACGGGAGCTTCGTTCACTTGCAACAGTGGGTCGGGGGGCGGTGGAAAGGGCGGCGGGGTGTCCGTGCGCGCGCCGAGCGACTCCAGAAACTTGGCGACGGTTTTGCGGTTATAGGCCGGAATACCCAGGTCATGCAGGTCCTGGCACACCTCGTGTTCGACGGTGAAAACCGGCAGGCCGGCCGCCACCACCTGCTTGACGGCCGTGAAGGTCTTCGCCCCCTTCTCGGAAAACGGAACATAGACAACATCCGCCAACGCGCAGCTCACCCAATTTCGCAGCAGAATATTCTGGCGCAGGAAGCGTTTCTGG
Source organism: uncultured Lentisphaerota bacterium (assembly GCA_903871765.1). Classification (GTDB taxonomy): domain Bacteria; phylum Verrucomicrobiota; class Kiritimatiellia; order CAIQIC01; family CAIQIC01; genus CAIQIC01. The sequence goes on along the minus strand of CAIQIC010000051.1, from coordinate 3,140 downwards.
TTGGGTTCCGTGATCGAAAGCCAGAGCAATTCTTCCGCGCGCGCCCGGCGATAGAATTCCTCCTTCTGCGGGAAACCCGTGAACGGCCCGGAGTAGCCGAACCGGTCGCCCAGAAAATCGTCCCAATTCTCGCGCGCCAGTCCGCGCGCAGTGCACAGCGTCAGGGACCGCCGGCGCTCGGGATCGGTCGGGGTATCCAGCGCCAGCCGGAAGATTTCCGTCTCCATGACCGAGTGCCAGGGACCGAGGTAGTTGAGCGCATATTCGCGGATTTTGAAAAGCATGTCGTTGGCCGCCAGCATGGCATGCCCCGGGATTAGGTCCGCGATGACGACCGCCATGGTGAAGCGATCCAGTAATTTTAGCGGGCCATGGAAATAGAGCGTGGGTGCCACCGCGCCCAGCCGGTCCAACAGCTTGCGCGGATAACGGGGATCCCGGGTGGTCAGCGTTTCAAATTCCATAATTCCTCGGACGTGGCATTAATCTGACCTTCAATCTCGGCAATATCGTGACCGCGGTCAACCTCTTCGTGGGCTTGACGGGATAATTCCGCCAACCGGCGGTGCGTGGGTTGCCGTTCGTCGAAGCGCGGGATGGCGATGTTCTTCACCACCGACGGCGCGCCGAAGCCGCGGCCGCCGGAGGAAAAGCTGCGGATGAACTCGTCCACGGTCCGCGAGTTCAGCAGCGCGCACAGGTAATGCGCCTCGTCGGCGCTTTTCGCCGTAATCAGCGACGTCGTGTCCGTGGCGATCAACGTCTTGCGGCCAAAGGGCGTTTTCCACCCGTCCAGCACCACCGCCGCCATGTGCGCGGCCATGCGTTTCCAAACCACGCGGTAGCGGGCAAAGGTGTATGTACCAATGCCGAACATGGCGTAGAATTCGGTCCGCTCGGCAAGCTGCCGAACGATGTTTGAGCCGCGCGAGCGCAGCACCTTCTCGAACTGCTTGAGGTATGCGAACGTGAGCGGCACATGCTCCAGCATCCAGTCCTCCGGATAAGGCTCGCGTTTCGCAGGATCCTGCGCGATGAGCACAAAGAACGGCGTCTTGATACCGAAGCGGACGAGGTCGCCGCCGCTGACGGCGGGATAGATCAGATCCGGTTCAATGGCATTGGAAACCTTCGAGATCATGCGCTTGCCGCGATCATGCTGGTTCTCGATCACGAGCTTGCCATCGGGCCGCACTTCTTTGAGATGTAGCCAGAAAACGCCGTAGGGTTCCACGCGCGCGCCGAGGCGGGCCGTGTAGGGATTAACGCCCTTGAGTCTGGCGCTCAATTCCAACGCGGCGCACTTCGCCGTCTGCCATGAGGAAACCGGGCGCTGCGGGTCCACGGGGATGGCCTGCATTTTTGATCGCTCGGTATTTTCCAGCACCGTCGCCAGCGGCCATTCAGGCGGAATCCGGCCCACGCCCGGCTTGCGTCGCCATTCGACCACCGGTACCGGATAGCGCGTGGGCGCGCCTTTCTTGAGTGTGAAGAGCGCGGTCTTGTTGGCCGCACCCTGGAAGGGCTGAAGTTGGACCAGATCTTCCATGCTCAGGACTTTCAACTCCGGCCCTTTGGCGCCGAGACGGAAGCGCCGGAACCCCTCGCCGGCGCCCTTGGATTTGAAAACCTCCTGCGTGATGACGAAGCCCAAGATGCCGCCGTCCTTCAGATATCTATCGGCACAAGCGTATGTGAAGAGCATGGAAAAATCTTTTTCGCCCGCGCCGAGACGGGTCTCGTGGCCTTTGAGCGAGAATAGTCCGTAGTTGTGCCAGAGCTTGAGCGTCAGCTTGCGGTATTCGTCGGCCAGATAGCCCCAACGAATCCAGGGCGGATTGCCGATGACATAGTCGAATTGGCCGACGTATACGGGGGCGAAGGCGTTCTTGATGTAATGCGCCCAAATGCCGTCGCGCTTTTCGTCGTCCAGCTTCTTGATCCGGGCATAAATCTCGACCAAGCGCGCGAGTTCGGTCGCCGGCAAGTCCAGTTTATCGCCCAACAGTTTCCGGAATTGCGCCGCGTCAAGCTTACCTCGCAGGCCATCCATCACCAACCCGGTGAACAGATCAATGCGCTCCTTGTGCTTCATCGAGATGGGGAAGACATAGTCGTGTTCTTTGGTCCGGAACACCACGGTATCCGGGTTGAATAATTCGGCCTGATGTTGATCCTCCGGATCGCGGTCGGGCGGCAGGACGGAGTCGCAGAGATAGACGGGAATGGAGATCGGGCGCACATAGGGCAGGAAGCGCGCGAAAGCGATCAAGTAATTCGTGCGGGCGGCGAGCACGGCCAGGGGGTTGAGGTCAAAGCCGACGATGCCGTTCAAAATCGAGCGCCCCACCTCGGCGATGCGAACCTTGGTCTGCTTTTCGGCATGATGCGCGGCCCGATGAATGGCCTGCACCAGGAAGGTGCCCGACCCGCAGGCAGGGTCGAGGAAGCGGATGCCGGGCGCACCGTCGTAGCCGGTTTGCTCCACCAAGTGCCCCGCGAGCCAGTCGGGCGTGTAATATTCGCCCAGGCCGTGGCGCAGTATCTTGGGGACCAGCAACTCGTAGAGCTTCTGGAGCAGGTCCCGGGTCCAATCCGGTTCCAGGATCGGCGTGGCGGGCTCGAAGTCCGCCAACCCGCGGATAACGCCGCGAACCGCCGCTGCCAAGCGCGCGGTCCAAGCGTCCAGATACCACGAAAAAAAATCGGCTTCGAGGAAGTTGGCAATGCCGCGCTCGCTGAAGCCCAGTCCACTTTCCATTTCGGACAGCTTGTCCTTCACTTCCTGATCGCCAAGCGCCACCAGCCCGGACACGAATGAATCCACGTGGGCATCGCGCTGCAAAGCCAGCAATTCGATGGCTATCAACTTCATCAGGAAGGCGTAGAAGGTATGAATGGCGAACAACAACGGCTTCAGGCGGATGCCGCTGGGTAGGTTATAGAGATGGGCGGTTTCTTCGGCGGCTTTCCCTGCGCGAACGCGAAGGCCGCGACGAAGCACGTCGCCATCGACAGGAGCACCACGGCGCGAGCTTGACGCAGCTTCACTTGCCCCCCTTCTTCGGCTCGACCGGCGGGGGCGGAGCCGGCTTGTCCGCCGCCGACGAGGTGGCCGAGAGGTACTTCTCCGCGTCTGC
>CAIQIC010000050.1 GCA_903871765.1 uncultured Lentisphaerota bacterium | reverse complement strand
TTGGGGATGCTTTGCACGCGGCGTTCGATCAACCGGGTGATCTGCAACTCGTTCAGGACGTCGCGACGGAATTCCTGCTCGGTGATGCCGCTGGACTTGATGGCGGCCTCAAGCGTGGTGTTGGTGGGCAGTTGCTTGCGGATCATTTCAATGGCGGCCGCCAGATCCTGGCCGGGCACGCTGATCTTCTCCTTCTCCGCGGCCATCAGCAACAGTGTGCGCAGGATCAGGTTGTTGGCCGCCTGCTGGGCCGGCAGAAAATCCCCCGTCCGGGTGCGGGCCTTCTGCATTTCTGACTGAATGTCGCCGTAGGTGATCTGCTTGCCGTTCACCGTGACGGCCACCGCCGCCGGATTGGTCTGCGTGCCGGGCATGGCGTTGAAGATGCCGACGGCCTGGGACAGGTCCAGGCGGTTGGTGGCCGGCGCCGTTTTTTTCCGGCCGCAGCCCGGCAGCAGCAGGCCCAGCGTCAGCAGGCTGGCGCAACCGGCCAGGCCACGCGCGCGCCAACAGGAGTTTTTGTTCATGGCAGACCTTTCAGCTCAGTGGTTGAGGCCGGGAATGGACGGCGCTGTCTCCCAAGGCTGCGGGGTGTTCCAAGGGATGTCGGAATCCGGCGCGGTGGTGACGCAGCCGGCGCCCAGCAGGGCCAGCCATAACGCTCCCAATCCAACGACCCTCCAGGCCGGCTGGGGCGCGCTTGCGGGCGTCTTCAGCGCGCGGCGATCCATACCGACGGCTCCGCGCTGAACGTCAGGATTTCGGCCACTTGCAACCCGATGAGCGCGACGAAAAAGAGCACGGTCACGAGCGCGAATCCGGCGGCGATTTTAGTAGAGAACATGGTCGCCTTCCTGCAACACGATGTTGGGTTTCAAATCCGCCGTGACGATATCCGCAATAGCCACGTGGCGCAGCACCATGCCGATGCGCACCTTGCCGATCAGCTCATTGTCGCGGTGCACCATCATTTCGACCGAGGGCAGCAGCCCGTTGTCCAAGCCGATGTCCAGCACGACGAAATTCCACGTCGGGTTGACGGCCAGGATGTTGCCTTTGAGGCCCTTGGGAATCGGGAATTTCTCGCCCAGTTGCGCGCGCAGATACTTGTTCTCCTTGTCGCGCTCGTTGATCACCTGGTTGGCCTCGGTGAGACTGGCTTCCAGCTTGGTAATCTTCTTGGTCAAGCTGTCCACCTGGCCTTGCAGGCCCGTTTTGTCCGTCTCCAACTGGGCGATTTTGGCGGCCTTCTCGGTGATCTCCGCGTCCTTCTTGGTCACGGTTTCATTCAACTCGGCGATCTTGTTCTGCGCGGTGACCAGCTCGGCTTTGGCCGTGTTCAGCTCCTCCCGAGTCTTGGCCAGCACGCTCTTGGTCTCCGCCAGTTCCTGCTTGTTGGTCTGCAGGTCGCTGTAAACGATCTCCGCCTGCACAGCCAGGTCGCTCAGGGGTTTGTCTAGGGCCGCCAGTTCGGCCTTGTTATTGGCCTTCAATTGATTGGCGGTGAGCTTGCTGTAATTCAGATTCTTGGCGATTTTCATCGCCGTCCCTTCCAGGCGTTGGGTGCGCCCCTTGAGCACCTCGCGCTTGGCGAACAACAGAATCCCCAGCGTCAACGCAACGGCGCTCAACAGCAGGATTACCAGCACCAGTGGTTTTAGCATTTTGGCCATAATCATACCCCCAACGAGCATTTTTGATAAAATAGTATCAACCGCTCATACCTGTCAATCAACAAATAAAAATCACGCTACCCATTCCCCCGCCTGCTCGATGAAGGCTTGACAGCGGAGGAAGGCTTCGACGACCTCGGGATCGAACTGCGTGCCGCTGAAGCGACGGATTTCATCCACGGCTTGCGCGGAGGTCATCGGCTGATGATAGGGCCGCGTGGAGCGCATGGCGTCATAGGCGTCGATGACGGCAAAGATCCGCGCGCCGACCGGGATGTCCCGGCCGCGGAGGCTGCGGGGATAGCCCGTGCCGTCCCAGTGCTCGTGGTGGGCGAGGACGATTTCGGCGGCCTTGCCGAGATAAGGGCTGGCGCAGACGATGTTGTAGCCGA
>CAIQIC010000049.1 GCA_903871765.1 uncultured Lentisphaerota bacterium | reverse complement strand
TGCCCTTGTAACCCCAGGTCTTCTTGCTCCAGGTGTGGCCGTCCACGGCCAAGCCCAGACCGCCGAATTCGCCTAACACCGCCGCGCGATGCTCTTCCGGCTTGGGTGAATCGGGGCCGGGATAACTGTGCAGGTCGATCACGTCGCCACAGTTTTTGTCATCATTACCGCTGGCGTTGTTAATCAGTCGTGATGGATCGAGGGCTTTGACTTCCGCAACCAGCGCCTCCGTGTCGTGCTGGCCCTGGGACTCATTGAAAATCACCCACATGATGATGGCCGGATGGTTCCAATGATTTCTAACCAGGCGCACCAGTTCGGTTTTGAACTGCGGCTTATCGATCGGCTGCGGTTTGTCGGTGTAGGAATTGCCGCAGGGCATGTCCTGCCAGACCAGCAGGCCAAGCTTGTCACACCAGTAATACCAGCGGTCCGGCTCGACCTTGACGTGCTTGCGGGTGCAGTTGAAACCGAGCCGCCTCGTCTCCGCCACATCCCAGCGCAAGGCCTCGTCGGTCGGCGCGGTGTAGATGCCGTCCGGCCAGAAGCCCTGGTCGAGCGGGCCAACCTGGAAGACGAACTTGCCGTTGAGCATCGGGCGGGTGATGCCCTTTTCGTCCTTGCCCAGCGCAATCTTGCGCATGCCGAAGTAACTGGTCACCGCGTCCGCCTGCAGAGTCAATCGCTGCCCGGAGGTCCTGACCTTCAGATCGTAGAGGAAAGGCGTATCGGGCGACCACAGTTTTGCACTGGGGATCTTGACCGTGAGTTCATCTCCTGCCCAACCCTTCGCCGAGCCAATCTTGGTCTGCCCGTCGTAAACGTCGACCGAGGCTTGCAGATTGCCGTCGTCCTTGCCTGCGACGGCAAGCACCGTGATGCGAACCGTCCCCTGGTCCACGTCTGGCACTATCTTCAGTGACGTGATGTGCGTGGCCGGAACCGCTTCCAGCCACACCGTTTGCCAGATGCCGGAGGTCGGCGTGTACATGATGCCGCCCGGTTTCAGCGTCTGTTTGCCGCGCGGCTGACCGCCGTCGGAGGTCGGGTCAAACACTTCGACCGTGATTTCCTGTGCGCCCGTTGTCTTGAGCGTGGCGGTGATGTCGAAACTGAAATCATCATAACCGCCGCGATGAACGCCGAGTTCCTGGCCGTTGACGGTCACCTTCGCTTCCCAATCCACCGCGCCGAAGTGCAGCAACACATGCCGGCCGGTCCATTCCTTGGGGATCTCGAAGCTGCGGCGATAAGTCATGCGGTCGGAGTGCTTCATCACTCCCGACAACGCCGACTCGACGGGATAGGGCACGAGGATCTTGGCCTCCGTGCCGTCGCCGAGCTTGAGATCCCACAAGCCGTTCAGATTCAGCCAATCCTTGCGCACCATCTGCGGCCGCGGATACTCGGGCAGGGCTTTCGCGGGTGACACGTCCTTCGCCCAGCGCGTCTTCAACGGCCCGTCGGCCGGTTTCCACTCAGCGGCCCGAGCGGGCGACAGGAACAGTAGAGCGAACAAAGCGGCCATGACCAGCGTCAGACATTGCATGCGAGGCTCCTTTTTGTAGGTAATCGGATTTTGTGACAATTAAGGATTCGTTCTTGCGAACTCCAGCGGCACCTCGCAGAACGTCAGCGCGGCGATGCCGTTCTTCCCATGGAGCAGGGCCTTGGAATCCCACGTTTTGTCGGCCAGATAGGTGATGGTTTTCGCGCTGGCGGGCGCCGCGATCTCCTTCACCGGCAGCCATGCGCCTGCCCCGGCGGTGCCTCCAGGCGAAGACGGGCCGGTATGGTTAAACGTTTCATTCAGGTCCTCAATCTACCAGGATGGCCAGGTCGATATACTGGCCGCCCGTGGTCTGGTGGGTATGCACCGCGAGGGTGTTGGCGCCTTTCCGCAGCGCCTTCTTCAACGGGTCGGTCACCGTGCGCAACTGGTAGCGCGTGATGTAGCCCCCCACACCCAGGATCTTTTGCCCGTTCACATAGACCTCGGTGTCCTCGTCGTGACAGATGACGATAGCGCCGTGCTTCAAAGCGCCGCCGTCGTATTGAAATGTCTTTCTGAGGTAAATATCCCCGGTGGTCCATTCCGTCCGGACGTTGGGGATACCATGGCCGAAGGGTGCCAGTCCGGTCTTCCAAGCAGCGTCATCGCACCCTGCCGCCATCCAGTTGTCGGCCGGCTTATCCATGACGTAACGATAGGGCGTGCTCAGGTTCCCGTCCTGCACGGCGCCCACCAGCACTTTCCAAGCGGGTTGGGTAAGCTGGGCGGTCGTCCGCGGAACGACCGGCGTGCCGCGTTCATAAGCGGCTTGGCGCGACGTGATGGCGTGTAGTTTTATCACGTCGAACTTCGGCTTGCGATCATAGTAGTACAGCCCATTCTTTTCCTGTTCGACATCGGTCAACTGCGTATAGCAGAAACCGAACAGGTGCGGATTGTCGAGCAGGGCGTCGAGGGTGCCCTGGTAGCGGGTGTAGAACTCGTCGAGGGTTTTCGGCCCTGAGCCATAACTCCAGCCGCCCGCGACGGCCCAGCCGATGCCGCCGATTTCGCTGATCATGAAGGGGATGCCGCGGTCGGACGTTGGCACCGCCCGGCTGCCATAACGAGCAGGAGCGGAAAGATCTTCGGCTGTGACGGCCAACTGCTCCATCCAACGACTGCGGAGGGTTTCCGGATTACCCTCATAATCATGGGCGTCCAGGACTTCCGGATGCGGCAGCATGTGCGGCCAGCCGCTGCACTCCAGCGCGGGCCGGGTCGGGTCGATTGCCTTGGTGACGTTCCAGATCATCTGCTGGAGCTCGCCCGCTTTCTTCCCGTCTTCTTCGTTGAATGGACACCAGCCGACGATGGCTGGATGGTTCCTGTCACGCAGCAGGATCTCGGTCCATTCATTGACGTAGGCCGAGTAACCCTCCGGCTTGAAATCAAAGCCCCAGTCCGGATATTCGCCCCATACCATGTAGCCGAGCTTGTCGGCCCAGTACAGGAATCGCGGCTCGAAAACCTTCTGATGCAGCCGTGCGCCGTTGTAACCGCAGGCCATGCTCAGCTCGATGTCTTTCTTCAGCGCCTCGTCCGACGGCGCCGTCCAGAGGCCCTCGGGATAGAAACCCTGGTCGAGGATCAGGCGCTGGAAAACCGGTTTGCCGTTGATCAATATCTTGCGGCCGTCAATCGTGACTTTGCGCAGGCCGAAATAACTCTTCAGTTCGTCGAGCTTCGCTTGGCCGCTGTAGAGCGTGAACTTCAGGTCATACAGGAACGGAGCGCCGGGTTCCCAGAGCGTCTTTTTTTTGAGGTTCAGCACCAACCGGTTCTGCCAGGGGGCGCTGGTCGTGTCCGATCCCATCAGCCGGCCGTCGGCCAACGCTTCCGCCTTGAGCGTCAGATCCTTGTCCTGCCCGTTGATCTTGGCCTCGATGAGCACCCGCGAGTTGTCGGGATCGGGGACGACCGAGATGTTTTCGACGAACGACGAGCCGACGGCTTCCAGCCATACCGGCTGC
>CAIQIC010000048.1 GCA_903871765.1 uncultured Lentisphaerota bacterium | reverse complement strand
TTTGAGCAGCTCGTCAGTTGGACCAAACGGGCCGAGCCGGGCATCAAGTATTATTCCGGCAGGGCGACGTATCGGAAGACGTTCGATGTGCCCGAAGATCTCCGCAAGGGCGGACGCCTCCGGCTGAACCTCGGCGTGGTGCAGAACGTAGCCGAGGTGCGGCTCAACGGCCGGAACCTTGGGGTGGTCTGGACCGAGCCGTTCAGTGTGGACATCACGGACGCCGTCCGACCGGCGGGCAATCGACTCGAGATCGATGTGATCAATCTGTGGTCCAATCGGTTGATCGGCGACGCGGCCCTGCCGGAAGAAAAACGGCTGGCCCGTACGAATGTCGGAATTGATCCGAATAAACCGCTGTTGCATTCTGGCCTGCTCGGTCCGGTCACTTTACAAACAACCCCATAGGAGACTCACATGATCAAGCACAAACCAACCAAGACTGTCTTGTCGGCATTCGCCTTTGGCATCATCTACGCCACCACGGCGGCGGAACTCGCGCGTGCCATTGAACAGCCGCCCGCGGCCCAACCGGTGCCGGCGAAGATCGAGATCGCGGACGGTCCGTTCAAGCCGACATGGGATTCGCTGAAGCAATACAAGTGCCCGGACTGGTTCCGCGACGCGAAGTTCGGCATCTGGGCTCACTGGGGCGTGCAGTGTGTGCCGGCGCAGGGTGATTGGTATGCCTGGCACATGTATCGGCCGGGCGACCGCGAGTTCCAGTACCATCTCGACCATTACGGCCATCCCTCGAAGTTCGGTCTGAAGGATCTCTGCAACGCCTGGAAGGCGGAGAAGTGGGACCCCGAGAAGCTGATCCAACTCTACAAACGGGCCGGGGCGAAGTACTTCGTCGCCATGGCTAACCATCACGACAATTTCGACAACTGGGATTCCAAGTACCAGCCGTGGAACACGGTCAACGTCGGCCCGAAGAAGGATCTGATCGGCATTTGGGCCAAGATAGCGCGCAAGGCCGGCCTGCGCTTCGGTGTGACGGTCCACAACGCACGGGCATGGGACTGGCTCGAAGCGGCCCACGGCAGCGACAAGGACGGGCCAATGAAAGGCGTGTCCTACGACGGGGCCCTGACGAAGGCCGACGGCAAGGGGCAGTGGTGGGAGGGCCTTGATCCGGCCGATCTCTATGGTCCGCACGGCGCAGCCCGCACGCCCGCGGCCCGTAAGGCTTACGAAGTCAAATGGTTCAATCGCACCAAGGACCTGGTGGATGAATATCGACCGGATCTTCTTTACTTCGACGATATCGATTTGCCTTGCGGCGAGGCGGGAATGAACATCGCCGCGCATTACTACAATGCAAGTCTGCAGTGGAATAAGGGCCGGCAGGAGGCGATCCTGAACACCAAGCGCGCGCCGTCCGGTTGCCGCACGGCCATTCTCCTGGATATTGAGCGCGGTCAGCGCGACACTCTCGACCCTCAACCGTGGCAGACCGACACCTGTATCGGCGACTGGCACTATAAGCAAGATATCGGTTACAAGAGTGCCGAGGAGGTTGTCGGCATCTTGGTGGACATTGTCAGCAAGAACGGTAATCTCCTGCTGAATATCCCCCTGCGCGGCGACGGAACGATTGACGATCGGGAAGGCAAGATCCTCGAGAAACTGGCCTCGTGGATGGCCGTCAATAGCGAGTGCATCTTCGGAACGCGGCCATGGACAACCTACGGTGAAGGACCGGCGCTGAAGTTGGGCGCCATATCGAGGGAGACTCGCTATTTCAACGGCCCGACCACGGCCAACATAAGGTTCACGAAGAAGGGCGATATTCTGTATGCCATTCTCCTCGACTGGCCTGGCGATGGGAAATCCGTTGTTCGCTCGCTGGCGAAAACGAAAGGATCGGAAAGGAACACGATATCGAGTGTCGATCTGCTGGGCTGTCCCGATAAACTGGAATGGTCGCAAACCGACAAGGGGTTGGTTGTGACAATGCCTGAAAAGAAACCCTGCGAATATGCGTATGTGCTAAGAATCAAAGGAATGGATTTGGAGGCTGTTGCCAGCAAGACCGATCTCAGCATCTCGGCGGGAGCCGATGGGCGAATTGTCCTTGTTGCCGAAAACGCCTCACTTTTCGGATATTCGCCGGCATTCCGCGTTCGCAACGAGGACAGAGTCATTTCCATCGGCGGATGGCTCGATTGCGACGATTATGTGACTTGGGATGTGAAAGTCGGCAAGCCCGGGAGTTATACGGTTGAAATTGAATATGGCTGTCCGAATCAATGCGCAGGCAGTGAATACACCATTAGCATGGGTGGTCAGGCATTGAAATATGCCGTGGGGCCGACTGGCGACTGGGAAAAATTCAAGAAGGGGAAAGCCGGTGTTTTTAATCTGAACAAAGCGGGCGTTCAAACGCTGACCATTCGTCCTGTGAAGGATAAATGGCACAACGCCATGAATGTGAGATCGGTCACACTTTCCGCTCAGTAATTATATAGACCATAGAAAAGAGTTATCATGAAATTATTCTCAGGCCGCGGCATCGTAATGCATACGCTCGCCTTGAGCTTCGCTTGTGTCGGCGTGACCGCCGTTCACGCAGGTGAAATTCAGCAGCCGCCCGCGGCCAAGCCGGTTCCCGGGAAGGTCGAGATCGCCGACGGTCCATTCAAGCCGACGTGGGATTCGCTGAAGCAATACAAGTGCCCGGACTGGTTCCGCGACGCCAAGCTGGGGATTTGGGGCATTCTGACTCCGCAGTCCCTGCCTGAGGCCGGCGATTGGTACGCCCGCGCCATGTACGAGCAAGGCCAGGGCCAGTACAATTACCATGTCGCCCACTACGGTCATCCGTCCGTATTTGGATACAAGGACCTGGCCGCCATGTGGAAGCTGGAAAAGTTCGACCCCGATCGGCTGATGGGTCTCTATAAGAAAACGGGCGCCAAGTATTTCGTTGTCCTGGCCAACCATCACGACAACTGGGATAACTGGAGTTCAAAATATCACCGCTGGAATTCGGTCAACCTCGGCCCGAAACGGGACATCGTGGGCCTCTGGGCGAAGGCGGCGCGCAAGCACGGACTGCGCTTTGGCGTCACCGAGCACGTGGCCCGCAGCTATAGCTGGTTCAACACCAACAAGGGCCACGACAAAGACGGGCCGCTGGCGGGCGTGCCCTACGACGGCAACGATCCCAAGTTTCAAGACCTCTACTTTCCGCCCCACGAGGACAGCTCCTATGCCTACCCGGCGAACCCGCCGGAGTGGTGGCCACGCCAATGGTATTGGCGCATCCGGGATCTGATCGACACCTATCACCCTGATTTGATGTATTCCGATGGCGCCGTCCCCTTTGGTGAAGTGGGCCGCAGCCTCTGCGCTCATTTCTACAACGCCAACATGGCCTGGCATGGCGGCAAGCTCGAGGCCGTGTATAATCTCAAGGACATGTCGCCGCGCACCGACCACGGTGAATACGTGGACGGCATTGGCGTGCAGGATGTCGAGCGGGGGATGCTCAACGGCATCAAGGCCGAGCCGTGGCAGACCGATACCTGCATCGGCAATTGGTTCTACAAGACCGGTCTTCAATACAAGCCAGCCTTGCAGGTCATCTGCATGCTCTGTGATATCGTGAGCAAGAATGGCAATCTTCTGCTCAACATCCCCCTTAAGCATGATGGCACACTCGATGTCGAGGAGGAGAAAGTGCTTGCTGACCTGGGTGCGTGGATGGCCGTAAACGGGGAGGCGATTTATGGCACGCGGCCTTGGAAAGTGTTGGGGGAAGGCCGCCCTCAGGGTAGCGGAAACCTCAACGAGGACCGGCAGCCATATGGTGCCGAGGATATCCGGTTTACCACCAAGGGTGATGCACTTTACGCTCTGGTGCTCGGCTGGCCAAAGGATGGCATGGCACGGGTGCGCTCACTGGCCTCGCGGGCGGGAAAGATTACAAAGGTCAGCTTGCTCGGTCATAGCGGCGAACTCAAATGGACCCAGGCTGAGGCAGGTTTGGAAGTCCAGTTGCCCGCGAAAAGGCCGAGCGAACACGCCTTGGCCTTGAAAATCAGCGGACATCAGTTGCAACCGGTGCCCGTTAACCACGGCACCTGAGCTATCCTTGCAGCGCAATAAAACGCCGGCGGCGTGCTCCGGCGTGCAAAAAAGGCTTGGTAAAGGGCTTGACTAGCCCATCCGCCAGGTAATAATCGCCACGTGAATACGTAGGGCACCCAGGCGGCTCGGAAAACGGCGCTCCCCCGGCGGGCGCGCCAACGCAATTTCTTATTTGCAGAGTAGATCATGCCTCGCAGAAAAATTCTGTTCTATCTGGCAGCTCCATTGTTTGTTGCCTGCCTGGCTGGCCGGGCGGCCGCGCAGTCGGCTGAACCAGTTGCATCAATACGCATCAACATGCTTGAAGAGAAGGCTTCTGTGTCGCCGACGCTCTACGGTATTTTCCTTGAGGAAATCGAACACGCGTTCGACGGCGGCCTTTATGCCGAGCTGATCCAGAACCGGAGTTTTGAGGAAGGCGTTCTGCCGCCCGGAATGAAACTGGTCAAGAAGCCTGACGGTGGATGGAAGATGGAGCTCGAGAAACTTCCGGCCGATGTTCCCACGAACAAGTGGGATATGCCCTGGCCGTGGTCTATGAACTGCGGCTGGGATACCAACCGCGCGCTGCTCGGGTGGTCGCTGCTCAATCAGGGCGGCGCAAAGGGCGAGATGCAACTCACCGAGGCCAACCCGATGAACAAGGCGTCGAGTCGCTCGCTGGTCATGCAGGTCTCGCCTCCTACGGAGCCTGCCGGCCGGGTTGCCCTGGTCAACTCCGGCTACTGGGGTATTTCCGTGAAAGCGGGTGTGAATTATAATCTCAAGTTCCACCTTTGCCCGACTTCGTTCAAAGGCACGTTGAGCGCCTCGCTTGAAACGAAAGACGGCCAGGTGCTTGCCCGTCATGCCTTCGGGCCGATCAAGCCGAAAGCTGCATGGCGCGAATTGACAGCGGTGCTGACTTCTACCAGCACCGACCCGCAGGCCACGTTTGTTCTCTCGTTCAAGGGCCAGGGAGACCTGCAGGTGGACTGGATCTCGCTGTTCCCGCCGACCTTTAAAGACCGGCCAAACGGGCTGCGTCCCGAGCTGGCAAAATACCTGGAGGATTTGAAGCCAGCGTTTATCCGGTATCCCGGCGGATGCTATGTCGAAGGACTGTCATGGGAATCCGCGCCAGACTGGCGCAGGATGGTCTTTCCGCCCGAAGAGCGGCCCGGCATGTGGGGTTACTGGCAGTACCGCTCGACCGACGGTTTCGGCTACCATGAGTTCCTCCAATTCTGTGAAGATATTGGCGCCGATGCGATGTATGTCTCGTTCTGCGGAATGACGGTTCACCCGGAGAACAATATTCCGCTGGATAAGATTGATCCTGTGATTCAACAGACTCTCGACGCGATTGAATATGCGCTTGGTCCGAAGAAGTCCAAGTGGGGCTCCCTCCGCGCGAAGATGGGGCATCCGAAGCCTTTCCCGCTGAAGTATGTTGAGATCGGAAATGAGCATCCGCCGGCGATTTACGGCGAGTACTACAAGAAATTCCGCGCCGCGATCAAGGCGCAGTATCCTGACATGACGGTGATCATGTCGATGTACTGGAGCGGGCTGAATCCAGCAGCCATGGCCACGGCCGGCGACGAGCACATTGACATGGTGGACGAGCATGCCTATCGCGGGTCGGGCTGGATCAGGTCAAACTTCGATTACTTCGACAAGTACCCGCGCAAGCCGTGGACGGTGTATGTCGGCGAATATGCCCACCATCACAACAACGGCGACTGGAGCGCGGCGATGGACGATGCGGTTTATCTCATGATGCTCGAGCGTAACGGCGACCTGGTCAAGATGGCCAGTTACGCGCCCCTGCTGCAGAGCGTAAATGACCGGAGCTGGGGCGTGAACCTTATCGAGTTCAGTTCCGCGTGCAGTTTCGCGCATGCGTCGTATTACGTGCAGAAGCTCTTCTGCGAGAAGCGGCCCGATGTTAACCTGGCCACGGCCGTGGATGTGTTGCCCAAGCCGGATCCGGACAAGCCGCTCTTGGCAGGCAAGTTCGGCCTGGGTTCCTGGAGCACGCAGACCGAATTCAAGGAGTTGCGGATATATGATGAGAAGACGACCCTGGTGTTCAGTGACGATTTCCAGACGCTGGACCACTGGGCGGGGCCCGGTATTGGCGCATGGAAGGTTGCGGGCGGCGTGTTGAAGCAGACCGACGCCAACCAGGGGCCGTGCAGTCTGTTCCTGAAGAACGAACTCAAGACCGGGAAGGTTACGGTCAAGGCGCGGCGGGTGGGCGGCCGGGAAGGTTTCCTGATGTTCTTCAATGCCGACGGACCGGAGCGCAACTTGTTTTGTAACTTTGGAGCGGCTGGCAATGTGTTCTCCGCAATACAGGGTTCGACCTCACCGGATATTTTCGTGGATGGCGGTGGAGATTTGCAGGGCCCGATTGAGAATGAGCGGTGGTATGACGTCAGCCTTATTGTCACGAAGAACAAGGCCGAGGTGTATCTTGGTGACAAGCGCGTGAGTGACCGGGGCGCGCAGATCCTGCCGTCGTTCTTTGCGACCGCCGGCTACCATCGCCAGGACAAGATGGTGGTGCTGAAGGCGACGAATTACGAGACGAAGCCGATGAAGGCAGAGATCCAGCTTGACGGTGCCAAGAGCGTTGAGCCCAACGGCCGGCATATTGTCATGAGCTCGGGGAAGCCGGATGACGAGAACACACTGGAGAATCCTCGGCGCATCGTGCCGCAGGATCAGCCGCTGTCCGGCTGCGGGCGGCGGTTCACCGTCATGCTGCCACCTATGTCGGTTAACGTGCTGTGTATCCCGGCGAAGCCCGCTGGTACCGTAGAGGCCGGGTATGTGCACCGGGCTGAGGAACTCTCCACAACGAAGAAATCCAAATAGGAGGCAGTGAAAATGACGGTTATGAATAGTGGTCGTATATTAATTGGAACAACCTGCAGTATGCTCGTGCTATCAGGGCTGGTCGTCGCACAACAGGAGTCGGCCAAGCCGGCCCCGGTCAACGTCGCCTTGGCTGCCAAGCCATCAACGTCATTTGTGTCGGGACATGAAACGCTCGATGCCATAAACGACGGTTTCGAACCGGCCAACTCCGGCGACAAACGGCACGGCGCCTACGGCAACTGGGCGCAAAAAGGCACCGCATGGGTTCAGTACGAGTGGAGTAAGCCGATAAGCTCCGCAAGCATCGCTGTCTACTGGTTCGATGACGGCGGCGGCGTGCGGCTTCCGAAGGCTGCTCGCCTGCTCTACTGGGATGGGCAGGCATTCGTCCCGGTAAAGAATCCTTCCGGGCTGGGAGTTGAAGGCAACAAGTACAACACCACCGCTTTCGATGAAGTGACCACAACCAAGCTCAAGCTGGAATTCGACTCGCTCGAAACCGCTTCTACCGGCATACTCGAATTCAAAGTTTATGATTCCGGCAAATCCTCTAAATTCCCCCCGATGGTCAAGGCTGGCGTGGATAGATCGGTGATGCTGCCCGGTAAGACTTGGCTGAACGCTTTTTCAAAAGCCGTTGCCACGTCGGACAAGATGAAGATCACGTGGAGTAAGAAATCCGGGCCCGGCAAAGTCATTTTCGAAAACAAGGAGGCGGCCGAGACAACCGCAATATTCTCCAAGGTTGGCGCCTATGTGCTTGCATGCACAGTTGATGATGGCGACATGACGGCCTCCGACACACTTAACGTCTGCGTGGAAAATCTGCCGCCGGCCGTGCACCTGAACCCGGTCTATACAAAAAGATACAAGGTCAACAGCCAGCTCTGGAACAGCAGGGTCAAGAAGCTGATCACCAACTGGATCCCGCATTGCTACACCAAGATATCCGATCCGGAAATACCTGAAGGCGGCATCGAGAATTTTATGGAAGCAGGAAACAAAAATGCCGGCCGGCCATTCAAACCGCACCGCGGACCGGTGTTTGCCAATGCCTGGGTCCATAACACCTTCGAGTCAATGTGCGTTGCGATGATGGTCGACCCGCAGGGAGATCAGGAAATCATAAACGCCCAGAACGCCATCCAGGCGAAGATCGATGACTGGATGCCGAAGCTGCTCAGCGCACAGGAAGCGGATGGTTATATGCAGACGTTCTTCACCCTTGGCGGCCACCAGCGATGGACCGACAGAAATGCCCATGAAGGCTATCTGTCCGGATATTTCATCGAGGGGTCCATCGCGCATTACCTGATGACAGACAGGAAAGACCCGCGGATGTACGAGGCCGCAAAACGTCTGGCCGACTGCTGGTATGCCCATATCGGACCTGCCCCCAAGAAAACCTGGTACGATGGGCACCAGGAACTGGAACAGGCCCTCGTGCGCCTCGCCAGGCTGGTTGAAGATGTCGAAGGTCCTGGCCAGGGCAAGAACTACATCGAACTGGCAAAGTTCCTTATTGATTCCCGCAAGAATGACAGTGAATACGACCAGAGCCATCTCCCGGTGATCCATCAGTATGAAGCCGTCGGACACGCCGTACGCGCGGTCTACTTCTACTCCGGGCTGGCCGATGTGGCGATGGAAACGGGTGATGTTGACTACCTGAGCTCGGCTATGTCGCTCTGGAACAACATAGTAAACAAGAAATATTATGTGACCGGTGGCGTTGGCAGCGGCGAGACGTCCGAAGGTTTCGGTAAGAACTATTCACTGCCGAACAACGCCTACTGCGAATCGTGCTCGGGTTCCGGCGAATTGTTCTTCCAGTACAAGATGAATATGACCTACCACGATACAAAATACGCGGACCTGTACGAAGAGACGCTGTATAACGCGATCCTCGGCGATATTGATATCGAGGGCCAGAACTTCACTTACACTAATCCGCTGGACTCGGGCCACGAACGCTACAAGTGGCATGGCTGTCCATGCTGCGTCGGCAACATCCCGCGCACACTGCTCATGCTCCCGACCTGGACGTACCTCAAGGACAAGGATGGCCTATATGTCAATTTGTTCATTGGCGGCACCATGACGGTTGAGAAGGTTGCAGGTACCGACGTCGAAATGGTGCAGACGACCGACTATCCATGGAGCGGAGACGTTGCCATAACAGTCAATCCCGCGAAGACAAGGAAATTCACCATCAGGATTCGCGAACCCAACCGGCAGGTGAGCGGACTCTACACCAGCACTCCGGCAGTCAGCGGTATTACCAGCATCAGCGTGAACGGTAAGCCGGTCAAACCCGCGACAGCGAATGGATACGCGGTGATCACCCGCGAGTGGAAGGCCGGTGACACGATTGACCTGGTTCTGCCAATGAAGGTCCAGAGAGTCAAGGCCGATCCGAAAGTTCCGGCAGATGTCGGCAAGGTCGCCCTCAGGTATGGCCCGCTGGTTTATAACATTGAAAGCGCCGACCAGGATATCAACCTTCCGCTCAGTCCCGACGCGGCGCTCGCAACCGAATGGAATCCCAACCTGCTGTACGGCGTGATGGTCATCAAGGGCAAGTTTTCAAACGGCGCGCCCATGATGGCGATTCCATATTACGCGCGGAACAATCGCGGAGGACGCGCCCTCGTGTGGATCAAGGCTGATTAAAGATGAAAAGGGCTTCTTGTGTTCCGGCGAAAACAATGTTGGCGTTAATTACCATCGCCTGTTTTTCGGCCCTGTCAGCGGCTGCCGGGGTAAAGCCGGTCAAAAATGCAATTCCCGATGTTGCCCGGCCCCTGCCGTTATCGGATGTTCGCCTGACCGGCGGACCGCTCAAGCACGCGCAGGATATGGACAGGGACTATCTGCTCAAACTTGAACCCGACCGCATGTTGGCCTATTTTCGGATACGCGCCGGACTCAAAGAGAAGGCCGCGGGATACGGCGGATGGGACGGCGGCGGCAAAAACCTTACCGGTCACATTCTCGGTCACTATCTCTCCGCCATCAGCATGATGTGGCAGAACACCGGCGATGTCCGCTTCAAGGAACGGGCCGATTACATCATCAAGGAACTCAAGGAAGTTCAGACGGCCAATGGCGATGGTTTCCTCGGCGCGCTCGAGGGCGGGAAAGAGCGTTTTGCCGAAGTTGCCCAAGGCGATATCCGTTCCGGCGGTTTCGACCTCAACGGGCTCTGGTCCCCATTCTATGTCCTCCACAAGCTTTACGCCGGACTGCGTGACTGCTACCGCCTTACCGGCAACGCCGCGGCCCTGCAACTTGAAATCAAGTTCGCGGCGTGGGCCGAGGGAATTGTTTCAAAACTGGACGAGGGCCAGATGCAGGGAATGCTCAACACCGAGTTCGGCGGAATGAACGAAGTATGTGCCGATCTTTACGCCGACACCGGCGACAAGCGCTGGCTCAACCTTTCGTACCGGTTCGAGCATCACGCCGTACTGGATCCGTTGAAGCATCATGAGGACAAACTCGCAGGCCTGCATGGCAACACGCAGGTGCCGAAACTCATGGGTTCTCTGGCACGCTTTGCATATACGGGTGACCCCGGTGACGGGTTGGCCGCCGGATATTTCTGGGACCGCGTGGCCTATCACCACAGTTATGCCACCGGCGGTCACGGCCAGGATGAGTACTTTGGCGAGGGTGATAAGCTCAGCGATCGAGTAGACGGTCGTACCGCGGAATCCTGCAACGTCTACAACATGCTGAAGATGACGCGAAAAATGTTCGCACTCCGCCCGGATGTACATTACGCGGAGTTCCATGAGCGCGCACTGTTTAATCACATCCTCGCATCCATGGACCCGGAGGATGGACGCACCTGTTACATGGTTCCGGTTGGCCGCGGGGTACAGCACGAATACTCCGATATGATGGGATGCTTCACCTGCTGTGTTGGATCAGGAATGGAAAGCCACGCCCTCCACGCTCTTGGAATCTACTACGAGACAGGCGATAAAATCTGGATAAACATCTATGCGCCTTCCGCTGCGGATTGGAAAACAACCGGAGTGAAGCTGGTAATGGACACAGACTTTCCAGCAGGCGAGACTGCCAGGTTAAAGCTGAACATGCAGTCGCCGAAGGAACTCACGCTCGCCCTGCGACGTCCAGCCTGGGCTGGTGACGGCTTCGCGGTGAAGATCAACGGAGAGACGGTAAAAGATCCGCCCAAGCCCGGCGCCTTCGTTGAATTGAAACGAACATGGAAGAACGGCGACGTCGTTGAACTGGTTCTGGCCAAATCACTTCGCCTGGAACCCCTGGCTGACAATCCCCGCCGTGTGGCCATTATGTGGGGCCCCCTGGTTCTCGCCGGGGACCTCGGCCCCGAAGGTGGTTTTGATCCATGGAAGCCCGGCGCTATCCCTGTATTTGTCGGGGCAGAACGTCCAGTGGCTGACTGGCTCAAGCCGGTGGCCGGCAAACCGGAATGCTTTAAAACTGAAGGTGTAGGGAAAAACCGTGACATTGATTTTGTGCCTTTCTACCGTCTGCACCGCCGGGTTTACGGAATCTACTGGGATGTCTTCACGCCGCAGGAATGGGAGAAAAAGGAAGCGGAATACAAGGCGGAACGTGAACGCCTGCGCAAACTGGAACTGGCCACCGTCGGCTTTGCCCAGCCCGGCGAAATGCAGCCCGAATAGAAATTGTCCATGAGCTTGAAGGCATCCGGGTCGTATTTTTTAAGGCCCGCCGGGCCGTTGCCGGGCTTCAGGCCTTTCATCGCCTCATCGCCGTGCGTGCCGAAATACCACATGGTCAGCTCGGCGAAGAATTCATCGGGGTTGGACCCGGCGTAGGCGCCCTGCCAGAGGCCCGCCGCCAGCGAGCGACGGTACTGTGCGTCGAACTGCGCGCGGGTTTCCTGCGACATTCCGTAATCCCGCACGGCATGGGCGAACTCGTGCTGGCAGATATCCCGGCCGCGATAGTGATCCGTTTCGAGTCTGAGAAGATTTTCTTCGCCGCAGGAAACCAACTGGCCGCCCATGCCGCGGGTACGCTCGTCTCTTGTCAGGCCATTGTATTCCGCCAGTTTCTTGCCCTTATCGTGTCGCCACTCCGGCAAGTCGGTGGTCACCTGGTTACGTCCGATGATGTGCAGTTCGACACCGGCTTTAACGAGATTGGAAACGATGGCCGGCAGGTTATGCAACATCATGTCGAGGCGGTCGTAGGCGGCGTAGAGTGCCTCATCCACGACCACCGCAGGGGCCTTGATCGGCAGACCCTTGTAGACCACCTTTTTTGTGAAGAACTCCTTTTCAGGCGGACTGATTTGGGTGATTGACGGCTTGGCGGCGCCTGGTGCCGCCGCCTGCGCGTGGATGCCTGTCCATGCTAATACGGCTGCAGTTATAACGATCGCCAGCCGGTAGCGCCGGTAACCTTGAAACAAAAAAACACAGGAGGACATCATGCGACACATCGGCAGCCGGCTGAGCAGCGCCCAGAGGATGGCGGCCAGCCAGATCAGTCCCACGGCGCCGGCCAGCAGCAGGGCGACGCCAATGTAGCTGACGACCAGGATGCAGGGCCGGAGGTTGCCTGGTTGTCCCACACGCTCATCCATCGCCCGTTACTCCTCGCACACGACGCGGAAGCCGACGTTGTACACGCCCTGCCACGGCAGATAGGCCAGCCGATAGGCGGCGGTGGCCCGGAACGGCCGGTCGAACCACGAGCCCCCGCGCACGACCTTGCGCACGCCGTCGGTGTCGGCATCGCGGGTCCACTCCGCCACGTTGCCGAGCATGTCGTGCAGCCCCCACGGATTTGGCGCGTAGGATCCCACCGGCGCCGAAACCCGCTGCCCGTCGTCGAAGGCTGTCGCCGCCGGACGCCACTCCGGAACGGCGCCGGACGGCAGCCCCCAGCCGAAAGTCTCCATGCGCCGCAGCGTCGCGTCCGCCAGGTTGGCGTAGCGGCTGAAGTCCGCCTGCACGTCACCGAACCACATGGGCGTGTCCGTCCCCGCCCGGCAGGCCCATTCCCATTGCGTCTCCGAGGGTAGCCTGAAGGCCTTGCCCGTGCGCGCCCCCAGCCAATCGCAGAACGCCTGGGCCTGCCGCCACGACACGCGGCAGACCGGCTGCGCGGGTGTGTTAAGCAGGTACCCGCGTTCGCGTTCGTCGAACTGCAGGAAGCCCGCGTGTTCGAGGCCGCTGTCATGCCGGGCATCGAAGCGCGCATATTGCGCGTTGCTGATTTCGCACTTGCCGATCCAGAAGGCGTGGCCTACGTCGGCTGTGCGGCGGGGGACATCCCCGCCGCCCATGACGAAGCGTCCGGCCGGAATCCGCATCAGCTCCAGCGGCACATCGCCGCCCAAATCCACCTTCATGGACACCGCACCCGCTTCCTTTTGCCGGCGCACCGCTTCGTCGGCGCTGAAGGGCCAGTCCGGGCAGCGCACATCATCCCGTGCAGGCGTGGCTTCCGGCGCGGGCATCACGGTGGCGACCGGGCCGGGCGCCGGCAGCGCGTCCTCGGCGTGATCGTCGATGTTCGCATAGAGGTGCAGGAAATGGCGACGCAACTCGGCCTGGGCCTGTACCCGCTGCGGGCCGCAAATCTCCGTCCAGGAACCGTGCGCGGGGGTGTTGAGGTCAATCCACGTCTGCAGCCGGTCCCATGCTTCCGCGTCCAGGCGGACGCCGTGGTGGCCGCGTTCGAGCGTCTGGATCAGTTCCGACACCGAGGCGTGGAACTCGTACGGCGGCAGCAGGTGCATGTCGCTCTCCATCGTGGCGGCGCGCACGAAGCTGCGCAACGCGAGGTAGGCGGGCGGGAAGGTCACGGCCTGTGCGTAGCCTGGATCGAGCGAAGCGGCGTGCACCTGCGGCCGCCGGGTGAAGTCGGGCAGCGGGCTGCCGTTGTGATTTGTGGGCGGGGCATCCCTGCCCCGCGTAGCAACGCGTGCCGCCGCGGGCGGCGGTGTGCCGTTGTGGCAGCCGATGCAATAACGATCCAGGACGGGTTGCACCTCGCGGTCGAAGCTGAAGCCGCGCGTTGGACCGTACCACGGTTTGATGCGGTCCGGCGCCGCCGGGGCCGCGCGCGCCGTCTGGTTCACGCCCGCCGCGCTGTTCTGCGGCTCATGGCATCCGACACAGGTTTGCACTTCGCCTGGCATGGCCGTGGTCCAACTCCGCATCAGCGCCACCGCCCGGTTGTCCTTGTCCAGCGGCTGCAGGGACAGCGGTGTGTTCGCCGGCACCTCGAAGCAGGCCGAGCCGTCGGGCGCCACCGGCACGGTGCCGAGGATGCGCTTCACGTCCCAGGGGCCGTCCATGCCCACCCGGTCAATCTGTCCCCCCATGCCGTGGTAGGCGAACTGGTAGGTGAACAGGCGCAGCTTTTTGATTGTTCCCCGCGGCACGCCCTGGAGGCCGGGCCCGCGATAGATGTCGACGATCCGCAGCGTCGCATTGGACTCACCTTCCCGCAAGCGCGACGGGATCACGGGCGGACGGGTTTGGGGACGAAGGGGGACCGGCTCCAGCAGGTTGAAGCCCGGCTCTTCCTTGAGCAGGACCAGGTTGTCGAAGACGTCCACCAGGTAAATACCCCAGCGCGACGATGGCCCGGGTTGGACGGCGGCCAGCAGATAGCGGTCGTTCAGCGGCCAGGGGTGGAGGAACTTGGGCCACGAGCCGCCCACCAGGGCGTCGCGAATCACGGCCTGGACCGGCTGGCCGTAGCCGGGGATGCGCTGGACCGCCCCCTCCGCCTCGAAACGGCCGTGCGCCGGATCGAACAGCACCAGTTCCCCCATCCGGGGCACGTCGTGATGCCCGCCCACGATCCCCACGAATTTCGTCGGATGACCCGGCATCGGCTTGGCGTAGAACAGGGCGTTCGGCCAGTAGGAGTTGCTGCCGTACAATTCGCGCTGGTTGGTGCCGTCCGGGTTCATCGTGAACAGGATGCGCGCCACGAAGTGCGGGAGGTCGGCATACTCCCAGCGCAGGTACATTACGCGGCCGTCGTGCATGACCGTGGGACACCAGTTGTGGTCCTGGTCGAAGGTCAGCCGGCGGATCGTCCCGGCCGGACGCGACCAGAGGTACAGATTGACCACGTGCGACGAACCGCGCACGCACGGCACGCCCGTGAAGGGCGCGGTCGAGGCGAAGATCAGGCTGTCGTCGGGCAGGTAGCAGGCATCGTAGTTGTCGACGTCGGGTGCTTCGATCTGCGGAACGCGCACCGGCGTCCCGCCCGCCACCGGCAGCTCGAAGACGCGCCAGCAGTTGTTCGTATCAACGGACGAGAACAGGAGCCGGTTGGCATCGAAGTGCAGCTTCAGGTCCCCCACAAAGCGGCTGTCCGGCGGTTTGAATAGTGTTGCCACGGCGCCGTTCGACCGCACGGCGGTCAGCACGGCGATCTCGTTGACGAAGCCCGTCCGCGGCAGCGAACTGTTGCCCTCATAGTTCATGGGCAGCCCGAGCGGCGACGATTCCGCGCGGCGCACCAGCAGCAACCGGTCGAAAGCGAGCAGCGGATTGGCGAGCAGGGCCTCGCGCTGGAGGCGGGTGAACCCCGCCTCGTCGCCGGGCGCCAACTGGGCCAGGCGCGCGAGATACGCATCGGCCTGCGGATAACGCGGGCCGAACTCCCGCGCCAGGTCCCGGATGGCCCGTTCCAGCGATTGGACGTTACCCAGCGCTGCGGCTGCCGGTGCTGCCGGCAGCATCAGGGACAGAAATGCCAACCCGAACAATCGTCGCATACCAGCAGGCCTTGGAACGCGCGCCAGTTTTCTGCAGACGTACTGCGTTGACGTCGCGTGGGGCGAGTATAGTCCTCCGGCGCGGCGGGGCAAGCGTTGGTTCCACTGCGGAGAACGGCGGCGCGGCCACCTCGCCAGATATGCAATGGAACTGCAAAGCCGGCCGGAAGCGGAACAGGGCCGCAGCCGGCGGCCCGCCGCAGCGGAATGCCAGTTCAAGAGCACCACGCAACGGCCTTCCTATCAACGCTTCGTCGTGGATGGCCCTGCGTCGTTGCGCAACGTGGTGGCGTGTCGTTCAGCCGCGGTCAGCGCCGTCCGCCGGCGCTGGCCCAGCGCTTTGCATTTTGGACAGAGCGGGGCGCTCTGTCCCCGGAGCGGAACGTGTAAACGTT